>JAKITZ010000013.1 GCA_021647805.1 Robiginitomaculum sp. | reverse complement strand
TGCGTAATGCTATCAACAATAAGCCCAAGTGCTGCAGTGCTGCTCCCATCTGGCGCAAAAACACCTTCGCCCTGCCACCCAATCAACAAATTACCATTGCTCAACTCAATTGCCGTAACCGGCAGCAACTCAATCCCATTGTGCCCCTCAACACTGGTAATCCCAAGTGGAATCTCTCCGCCATTCTTACTACCATCAGCGTTTAAATACTGGCCGTATAATAAAGTGCTTCCCGTTCCATCGGCACCAGCATTATTATACCAAACCACGAACGCTCCACCGGCTGTTAGCGCGGTCACAACCGGCCCGGACTGGTTCGTAGCCGTCGTTGTATTGATAAGGCTTTCTGCTCCAGCAGTGCCTGAGTTTACGTCAACCAACACCCCAACAACCGCCGATCCATCCCCATCAACCGCTACAGAATCATTCGTTGACCACGCAACATAAACATTGCCATCAGATAATTTTTCAGCCGTGAGCGGTGGCATATCTCGGGCATTGCTGCCTTCCACCGGTGATGTTCCAAGTAAAGATTCACTGCCTAATAGTGACCCGTCTGCGTTCAGGAACTGGCCTCTTACCAGCATCGTAGCGTCATCATGGCCGGCATTAGCAAACCAGACAACCAGCGACCTGCCATCATCAAGAGCCGTGATTACGGGGGCCGATTGACTGCCAGCCGTTGTTGTATTGATCATAAATTCCGAACCTGCAGAATTAAGCGCTGTATCAACAACAACACCAACAACCGCCAAGGATCGGCAGATTGCTCAAACACCCCAAATAAAGCTAGTGAGACATACAGGGTTGGAAACAATATTGCCGGAAACAACAGCACCAACACCCGCTCGATGAGCAGTGATAAGCGACTCCACAACAAAGCAATTGGTAATCGCAAATTCGACAAAACGTCTTTCATACGGTTAGAGCCTGTGGACGCTTAATATCAGTCACTATTTGATTGCTCTGTCTTGTCTTCATCACCCCACATTGGTGGCGGTATTTCTGGCGCGCCGCGAACGCCACATGCCGCCAAAGCCAAAGAGGTTATTGCAACAAATGCCAAAAGTTTTGTTTTGGATAAATTATTATCATTAGTCATGTTAGCTGCTCTTTCCATTTGTTAATCTGATATAATACTTGATCCGGAGCCGTTCCACCATAAGAAGTGCGACTTTTAGTCGAGTTTTGTGGTGATAATATGTCAAATACTGATCCTCGAATTGCCGGATCAATGCTTTGCATTTGCTCTAAGCTAAGTTGCGTTAGATCAAGTCCTTGCTCTTCGGCCAGCTTAACTATCGAGCCAGATATGTGATGGGCTTGGCGAAACGTCTTGCCTGCTTCACGCACCAGCCAATCGGCAAGATCAGTTGCTGTAGCAAAACCACCGCCGGCAGCTAAGGCCATTTTCTCGCGGTTCATTTGAATATCGCCAACCAAGGCGCACATTACCCGCAAGCATAAATCCAGCGTAGAAAATGCGTCCATTACTGGTTCTTTGTCTTCTTGCATGTCTTTGGAATAAGCCAGTGGCAGCCCTTTTAACACCAATACCAGAGCCTGAAATGCACCGGTAATGCGCCCGGTTTTTGCCCGCACTAATTCTGCAGCATCGGGGTTACGTTTTTGTGGCATAATTGACGATCCGGTGGAAAATTTATCACTAAAAACACCAAAACCAATTCCAGTTGCTGTCCAATATACCATTTCATCGGCAAGCCGCGATAAATTCAC
Organism: Robiginitomaculum sp.; assembly: GCA_021647805.1. Lineage (GTDB taxonomy): Bacteria > Pseudomonadota > Alphaproteobacteria > Caulobacterales > Maricaulaceae > Robiginitomaculum_B. The sequence goes on along the minus strand of JAKITZ010000013.1, from coordinate 17,031 downwards.
CGCGCATATAACCGCCGCAGAAAGAGCCTCTAGGGCAAAATCCCGCGATGAAACTGCATCTAATGAATTGCCCATGGGTCGATCAAAACCAAGTGCATCGGATGTTTGTTGTCGATCAATGGCAAAGGCGGTTCCGGCCAAAGCTGCCGCCCCTAATGGGCACTCATTTAAGCGTTTACGAGCATCAAATAACCGTCCAACATCACGATCGAGCATTTCCACATAAGCCAATAAGTGATGGCCAAAAGTTACCGGTTGTGCTGTTTGTAAATGGGTAAGACCGGGCAAAATTGCATCTGCATATTCTTCGGCGCGTAAGACCAAAGCCTGTTGCAATTTACGAACCATTGCAATTTGGCCGTCCAATGCTTCACGCAGCCACAGTCTAAAATCAGTGGCCACCTGATCATTGCGGGATCTGGCGGTATGTAATTTACCGGCCACCGGGCCAATAATTTCTGTTAAACGCGCCTCCACATGCATGTGAATGTCTTCACGTTCTTGGAAAAACTCAAACTCCCCGGCTTCGATCTCTTTGGCTATTTGTTGCAACCCATCTGTGATGGCCTTTGCTTCATCTTCGGCGATAATTTCGCATGCCCCTAACATGGTGACATGGGCAATAGAGCCGTCGATATCCTGTTTTGCCATGTGGCGGTCAATATCAATACTGGCATTTATGGTTTGCATTAAATTATCGGCACTATCTTTGAACCTTCCGCCCCAAAGTGGATTGACTTTGTCGTGATTTTTCTGTGCCATAGGTATTCTCTTAAAATTGATTTATAGTGGGTTATTGATGAAAAGAACTTTGAAAATTGCGATTTATGTCCTGCTGGCGTCGGGCTTTGCTGTTGTTTTAATGGTATTGGCCAGTTCGTTAATTGATCCAACCAGCAACCAAGCCAAAAATCAAACAAATAACAACCAACAAATCGTTCTTGGCAAAATGATTACTTTATCTCCGCGCCCGGCACAACCAAGCGCCGGGTTTTTGAACGAGACTGGTGAACGATTGTTTTTAAGTGATTTTAAGGGAAAAGTTATCCTGCTTAATATCTGGGCTACTTGGTGCGAACCGTGCGTCGAGGAAATGCCCTCACTTGATGCTTTGCAAGCCAAATTAGGCGGCGATAATTTTGAAGTTATTGCAATTTCCGAAGATCGTTCAATGCAAGATGTAAAAACCTTTTATCAGGAATATAATATCGAAAACCTTACCATATATATGGACGAGAAGTTTTCAGTTGTTACGCAATTATATGTAAAAAATTACCCCAAAGGCCTGCCAATTACCATTTTATACGACCGACAAGGTCGCGAGGTTTTTAGACTTTCTGGTGGTTTTGACTGGGTGTCTGATGAAGCGATCACCCGAATTGAGAAAGCTATATCACCTTCTGCTGTCAAAGAATAACATTACCAGCGCACCAAGGCAGATAGAAACCGCTAGCCACGCCACGTTCTCTGCCCAGCCATCGCGCATTAGTGTCAATACAAAGCCCATTATGGCACATGCAATTAAGATCAGCACCAAGGGCAGCTGGCTTTGAGTCTTTGTGGTTTGCGAGCGCTGTGGCATTTTCGATCCATATTAGGACAATTTACCAGTATACCAGCAAAATCCATACCAAGCGAATCAGGTGGTGTTGGTTTTTAGTGGGCGCATTTACCCGAAGCATCTTGTAAAAAAGTGTCTGCGGTTTTTTACTTGAAAAATGCGACAATTAAAGGTTTCCGTAAAACCGGTTTCCACTTTTGTTGGCAAATGCTCCAGACTTATTGCGCGCTCATTCCGCCGTCGATTTTAAGTTCAATTCCAGTGATGAACCGTGATTCGTCCGCCGCCAAATAAACGCAAGCCCAAGCAACATCATCAGGCTCGCCAACCCGCCCCAATGGTACGCCCTTCGCCAAACCTTTTTCCAGCTCTTGCGGGCTTCTGGCTCCCAAGGCTGCGCCCATTTCATACATGATCGGGGTGCGGACAAAGGTCGGATGTATCGAGTTCGAGCGGATATCATAACCAGCACTGGCGCAATGCAAAGCAACCGATTTTGACAACAACCAAACAGCAGCTTTGGCGGAATTGTAAGCGGCCATATTGCCCGCGGCATAAAGTCCGGCAATAGATGAAACATTGATGATCGATCCTGGTTGGTTTTCTTTCATATACGGGATTGCCAATTTACAACCCAAAAACACCGAATCAACATCAACAGCAAAAACTTTTTGAAATGTCTCTAAGCTTTCTTCTTCCACCGAAGCCACCGAGCCAATGCCAGCATTGTTTACTAAAACATTGATCCCGTTCATTGCAGTGTTTGCACCAGTTAATGCTTTTTCCCAGCTTTGCGGATCAGCTACATCATGTTCAAATGCAAAAGCTGTATCGGGGTAGGAGCGATTGATTTCTTCGGCTTGTTGTTTTGCGCCGGCATAGTTTAAGTCGGTTAAAGCCACCAATGCGCCATGTTTGGCAAACTTTTTGGCTATTGCTGTGCCTAAGCCAGATGCTGCGCCGGTAATTACTGCTTTTTTATTAGCCAGTCTTTTGGTTATTTTAATTTCCTTTTTTTGCGAAAAAATATAATGCCAACCTTAATGCAGAGTGCCGCTATACTCACATTGGCGCAAGAGAGCTATAGGCAAAGAAAAACCCGCGACTATACAGTTGCGGGTTTAAGCAATTTGTTTATGCAATGATTGGGGTTGTTAAGAAACAAAACCGGCAAATTTATTGCGAAATTTGGACAATCTGCCACCACGGTCAAGTAGTTGCTGTCCGCCACCTGTCCATGCCGGATGAGTTGCGCTGTCAATATCCAGCACCAAATTCGTACCTTCTTTACCATAGGTCGAGCGGGTTAGATAAGTTGAACCATCAGTATTGGTGACGGTAATGCTATGGTAGTCTGGGTGAATATCTTTTTTCATCGGATCAGCTTTATACTTGGTGTTTTTCTGGCTGTTAGCCATTTGAAGCGGGCTTATACAAAACCAGACAGGATTAGGCAAGTGTGTAATTGCGGCAAAACACCATTAGCTCTTTGTTTGTGCAAATTACTTTTCCTGTAAGTGTTGCCGCAAGAAGGTGCCGGTTTCTGCTAATGTACGAATACGGGTTTTTGATTGCGACAACCAATGATCGCCTCCGCGTAATTGTATCAATTTTGATTGTTTTCCTGCAGCCTTTAAAGCCCGATCCATGATCCTGCTTTGCGCAATTGGTACAACTGTATCGTCTTTACCGTGAATGAGCAGCACCGGAGCAGTTACATTCTTTGCATGCAATGCTGGCGAGATGTTTTCAAGGCTGGTTTTGCCATCAGAACCAGCCATTGCTTTTTGCCAATAGGCCGCGCTTTGCGAGTTTATTCCATAAGTTTGTTGTTGGTATCGCCAAAACAACAGCCCCTCAACCCAACCTTCTCCCAATGGGAGAAGGAGTCAAATTCGAATATTTTGATATTTCACCACAAAATAAAAGAACAAGAACTGTTATCCTCCCCTCGCTTGCGGGGGAGGTGGACGAAGCGCTCGGAGGGGGATTTATAAAGAAGTGCAAACAAGGGTCACCTGACCCTTAAGGGGGAACCCTTAATTAGCACTCATTGGTAAAGATCGCCCTTAGAACTAGGGTTAATTGGCAAAGAATTAGCACTCATTGACCCTTAGTAGCACTTAGAGAGCGGGGATAAGTTTCAACCGTACTCGCCCTGGCCCCATTTGCTATAATGGTGTTGCAGATGGTTCTTGTTCTCCATTTTGCGGCTCTTTGACATGGTGAATACGTAAGCAACTCAATAAAACGTGGGTTTTGGTGTAGCTGCTTTTGGTGGTCGCAATCTTTTGCCGTAAAACCGGTTCCCACTTTTACTGAAGATTGCTCTATTTATCCACTGAGGAAAAGCGGAAATATCTCTTATGTTTTTTATTAAACGTCGTGTTTTTTGACGTTATGCTTGACGCATTGCTGCCCAGTGCGCATTTTATGCCTATGGATTGGGACAAGCTAAAAACATTTCATGCGGCTGCAGAAACAGGGTCATTGACCGCTGCAGCAGAACGCTTGGCAGTTTCACAATCCGCAGTGTCTCGCCAGATATCAACATTAGAAGAAGACCTTGGTGTATCTTTGTTCCAGCGTCATGCTAGGGGGCTTCGCCTTACCGAGCAGGGGCGTATCTTACAACACACTACTGATGGTATGACCGAGCGAGTTTTATTGGCCGAAGCCTTGTTGCGAGACAGTCGTGATAAGCCTTTTGGTGGTTTGCGAATCACCGCGCCAGTGGCGTTTGGTTCTATCTGGCTCACTCCGCGTCTTATTCATTTTCGAGAAAACTATCCGGATATCATCTTGCATTTGCTGGTGACTGATCGCTCATTTGATTTGACGAAACTAGAAGCAGATTGCGCTTTGAGGCTTGGGCAACCGTCACAGCAGAACTTGATCCAGCGTAAATTATTTACCTTTGATCAAAGCCTATATGCTTCTCGAAGTTATATCGCCGAACATGGTTCACCGGCTAGCCTTGATGAGTTGGATGACCACCCGATTATTTTATATGGCGCAACCGGGGTGATGAGCAACGTCGATTGGCTGGAGCGATTGGGTCGTGATAATGCGCAAGCTAGAGAGCCGGCAATGACCATAGATAATATATATGCTTTGATGAAAGCGGTACAATCCGGAGTTGGAATTGCCGGTTTGCCGGATTATGTTGCTGCCGATAATACTGAGTTGGTGCGGATATTGCCGAATATTACCGGCCCTAGTTTTGATCTGTATTTTGCTTATTCCGAGGAATTAAGACGTTCGAAACGAGTTCAGGCATTTAGTGATTTTTTAACCCGGCAGATCCGGATGTGGAAAAACTAAATTTGGCGCGCCATGCAAATTTGCATAGCAGGTGCGACAATTCGTACCTAGCAGTTAAGGCTTTGTGTTCCTATATAACATGTGAAGTCATCAATAGATGACCTCGTTTCCGTTTCCCCGACCCCCTAATCGAATGAAACGGCATACCGCTAGTCTCCTCCTCCCCTTTGTGAGGCTTTGCGAGGACTTTAGGCCGGATCACCTTGTGTGGATCCGGCCTTTTTTTCACATCTGACCCTCTAATATTGCATCAAGTTTATTGGCCGCTTCCAAAGCAAACAAATCATCACAGCCACCGATATGTGTATCACCGATAAATATTTGCGGAAAAGTTCTAGCTCCGTTCGAGCGCTGGATCATTTCCTGCTTTTTCTTTAGGTTAAACCCGGCGGCGATTTCTTTCACTTGGGCTTTTTTGGAGCGCAATAACGATAAAGCCCGAGTACAATACGGACAAAATGCAGTTGTATATATTGTGACTGTTTTCATTTTGCTGTTTTCATTTGTTTGGGGGTCTATTTAGAGGTTTCTTGTGTTTTGACAATACGTGCCAGTGTTATCGCATCAATTTGCTTGGCGCCTGCCAAAAGTAATGTTTTGGCACAAGCCTCTAATGTTGCCCCGGAAGTTCTAACATCATCAATTAGAATTATCCGCTGGCCCTTGATTTGCTCAAGGTATTTATCAGGAACACGAAAGGCTCCTTTTACGTTCTTTTGACGGTTTTTGGTAGACTTGAAACCTTGGCTTTGTGTGTTGCGGTGTCGCACCAACCATTGTGGTTTGTGTTGTAATTTGCAAGCCTTTGCCAAAGACCCTGATAATAAGGCGCTTTGGTTGAATTTGCGATGCAGGCGACGAAATAAGTGCAATGGCACCGGAACCAGCACAGCGGGCTGGCACAAAATTTCATTAGCAGCACCCTGCATCCAATTGGTGAAAATGGTTAAATTATCTACTCTTCCCCCATGTTTGAAGTTTAATATCAATCGTCGTGACATATCCGAATAAACTAACGCTGAGCGGGTGCGGGTTATGTTTGGCTTGTTAGCGTTACCCGGCCCGCACCATGTTTCTGGTGGACAGAACTGCTCCATAGGGTAGCCACAACGATAACACAAACAGCCGGTTAGAAATTCTAGTTCTTGCCAGTGTTCACTGGACAACGCTCCGGTGGAAGAAACAACATCACCATTTACAGGCGACACCATAGGTAATATCCGATGACCGATACCAATTGATAACTTTTGCATCGACAGCAACAACTTACCAAGTGTATTCATTTGGAAGGTTTTTGAAAGATGAACACTTTGGCACTCCTGTTTGACCCAAAAAAAATAGCTAGTAACCGTAGGCGCGCTCGTGCCGGTTTCAACAACCATAATTTTCTACATAAAAGGATTTGGCAAGACCTGCTTGAACGAAAAGCAACAATTAAACGCAATTTGGTTAAAGTAGAGGTGATCGGCGATTTAATACCGGACAAAGAAGCCTTCGACAATTCAGCTTGGCTCAAAAGCAAACTCTTATACCCTTCTTGCTCGGAATTGGATTTCTTATGTTCGTTTTTAGAGCTTCATCTAATTGATGATTTACCGGGTGTGTTGCTGCGATACAAGCAAGCACTAAAAGCAGATGGGGTGTTTTTGGGCGCAATGTTTGGTGGTCATACCTTGCAAGAGTTACGGCACAGTCTGTTTGCTGCCGAGAGCCAGTTAACCGGAGGTGCGGCATCACGAATAATACCATTTGTTGATGTGCGAACTCTTGGTCAATTAGTGCAGGCCGCTGGCTTTGCATTGCCGGTGATTGATGTGGACACGATAACTGTCAAATATAAGTCAATTACTGATCTATTGCATGATTTACGCAACATGGGCGAGGCAAACCCTAGCTTTCCACCTTATCGCCCATTGTCACGTGCGGTTCTTAAGCTGGCAAACCAGCTCTATGTTGAGAAGTATGGTGACGAAAATGGTCTGTTACCTGCGCGGTTTGATGTGTTGCATATTTGTGGTTGGGCGCCGCATGACAGTCAACAACAACCGCTTGCTCCCGGCTCCGGCCAGATGTTTTTAGGAGACGTATTTGAAAAGAATTGAAGTAGATAGTAAGTTTAGCTTCCGGCGTTGGTAATGGCCTCGTTCGCAAGATCCAATTTGGAAGTGGCTACAACTGAAAACTGTGTTACCGCGGCTAGAATTACCAAAAACACCAATGCCATAATCAATCCATATTCAAGCGCCGTACTACCACGCTCGCATTTGACAAACCGTAACCAAGCCTGTTTTAAGTTTCCAATTGATCTCATCTTTGCAATCGATCCCTAATTTCAACTGCCAAAGGAATATCCGCTGGCGGCATATCAAATGTATGAAGTAATGTTGGCTTCACCCACTTTATTTCTTGCTCTTCTGTAGGTCGGACAATCCCGTCCCACTCGCGACAAACATAAAGTACCATTAAAAGATGAAAATCAGGATAAGGAATTGAAGAAAAAGCGAAAGATTGCAAACAGCTTTTACAAGCATCAATAGACAGCTCTTCTTGCAGCTCACGAACTAATGCCGCCTCAGGAGTTTCAACGGCCTCAACTTTTCCGCCAGGAAATTCCCATTTCCCCGCTAGTGATTTCCCAACAGGTCTTTTTGCCAGCAAAACCCGCCCATCGCTATCAAGCAAAGCACCCGCCGCAACTAATAAAATATTGTTGGGTTTCATTGATCTGAGTTCTTAATTGATTGAATAGGAGCTGGAGAGCCTTCTCGCTCTATTGTAGCATTGTCACGTAGCCCGGTAACCAATCGCTGAATCTCATCAAAGGTCATGAATCGTACAATCCGTGGGCGCATAGCTTCCAAACTGGGAGTTTGAGTGTTACGCCGCTCTTTTAGTTGGATTATGTGCCAACCGTATTTGGTTTGCACAGGTTGGGAAATTTCATCAGTTTTTAGAGAAAAAGCGGTTTCCGCAAAAGGCTCTACCATTGAAGCCATGCTAAAAAACCCTAAGTCTCCACCCTCAAGCCTGGTTGTGGCATCTTTTGATCGCTCAAAGGCCAATGCTGCAAATGTTGCACCACCGACAAGCAGGCTTCTTATCTCGGTAGCCTCTTGTTTGGTATTAACCAATATATGCCTAGCTTTTACCTCTTCGTTGGGCTTTGCTATTTTTGCCTGTTCTTTGTATAATCGTTTGATCGCGTCCTCGGTAACAGCATCAGCAATTGCGCGCTCGACAAGTATGTTACCTAAAATTTTCTCCCGAGCAATGGCTAACCGGCTTAATGCTTCAGGGTCTTGATCTAACTTGCGTTTTACTGCCTCTAAGGCCAATAATCTTTGATCAATAAGTTCATCTAACAATTTAACGTAAATGTCTGAACCTTCTATTACCGGGTCTTCTGGTTGAATTAAGCCTTGTACAACAGCCTCTCTTTCAATGTCCATAATGGTTATGAGCGTTTCATTCACCCTGGCTGCGGCTCTATCTCCGACAGCCGGCTTAATTACTCCAAAACCATCTGCCTGCGGTTTACCTGTTTCTGGACTACAGGCACCCAAGAGTATGACGGTAATTAGGAATAATACCAAAAGCCCGTAAATCAGCGGCTTACTTTTAATCTGTGAAACAAACATATTTTCCCTTTCTTGGCGGCAAAAAGCTGCCCTTGCGTTGACAGTGCTGTCATGGCTCCTTAAGTCAGCCATACTACCATGCGAACAATACCTTAACATAGTGTCTGATGACACGTATCCCTAATGCAGATCAATCCATGTTGAAACTTGTACAAAAATTATTCGGCTCGGCCAACGAACGCCTAATCAAGCGCATGCAAGTGCGTATTGATCAGGTGAATGAATTGGAGGCTGAGTTTGAAAAACTGTCTGATGAGCAAATCAAACTTAAAACTGATGAGTTCCGCCAACGGTTTAAAGATGGAGAAACATTGAACGATCTGTTGCCAGAAAGTTTCGCCAATGTTCGTGAAGCAGCAAAAAGAACCTTGGGGCAGCGGCACTTTGATGTGCAGTTAATGGGCGGTATTGTTTTACATGAAGGCAATATTGCTGAAATGCGTACCGGTGAAGGAAAAACTCTAGTTGCTACGCTTGCTGCGTATTTGAACGCTCTGCCGGGTAAAGGCGTTCATGTGGTTACGGTAAATGATTATTTGGCATCACGAGACGTTGAATGGATGGGGCAGATATATAACTTCTTAGGTCTAACATCGGGTTGTATCATCAACGGTAAGGGTGATGCAGAACGTAAAGATGCTTATGCTTGTGATATTACCTATGGTACGAATAATGAATACGGCTTTGATTATTTACGTGATAATATGAAGAACTCGCTCGACCAAATGGTTCAGCGTGAACACTATTATGCAATCGTCGATGAAGTAGATAGTATTTTAATTGATGAAGCCCGTACACCATTGGTGATCTCTGGGCCAACCGAAGATCGTTCGGATTTTTACAAAACTATTGATGCCTTAATCCCGTTACTTGAAGATGAAGACTTTGAGCATGACGAGAAGCTTCGCTCAATTTCTCTTACCGAAATCGGTAATGAAAAATTAGAGGTCAAGCTACAAGAACTTGGTTTAATGGAAGGTGACTTTTATGATATCGAAAACGTTTCCGTAGTCCATCACGTCAATATGGCATTACGAGCGCACAAAATTTTTATTTGTGATAAAGATTATATTGTTCGCAACAATCAAGTGATGTTGATCGATGAATTTACTGGTCGGATGATGGATGGTCGACGTTTGGGTGATGGTCAACATCAAGCAGTTGAAGCTAAAGAAAATGTTGAGATTCAGCCGGAAAACGTAACTTTAGCTTCTATTACTTATCAAAACTATTTCCGGCTATATAAGAAATTAAGCGGAATGACCGGTACTGCCGCCACTGAAGCAGCAGAGTTTGAAAGCATTTATGATTTGCAAGTGATTGAAATACCAACCAATCGCCCAATAATGCGAATAGATATTGATGATGAGCTTTACCGTACTATGGATGAAAAGTATTCTGCGGTCATTGAAGATGTAAAAGAACGTCAAAAAGCTGGACAACCAATTCTGGTCGGTACTGTTTCCATTGAAAAATCAGAAACCTTGTCAGAGGTTTTTACTAAGGCCAAAGTAAAGCATACTGTGTTAAATGCACGGTATCATGAACAAGAAGCAGAAATAATTGCTCAAGCCGGCGCACCAGGAGCAGTGACCGTCGCCACAAACATGGCTGGGCGTGGTACTGACATCCAGCTTGGTGGCAATTTAGAAATGCTTGTCGATAGTTGGATTAAAGAGCAAACGACAACGAAAAAAGCTCCTACCGACAAAGCAATAGAAAAACAACGTGAAAAGTTCAGTGCCGAAGTAGCTATTGCAAAGCAGAAGGTTTTAGATGCTGGCGGTTTGTATGTGCTGGCCACTGAGCGCCATGAAAGCCGCCGTATTGATAATCAGTTACGTGGACGAACGGGTCGCCAAGGTGATCCCGGATTGTCAAAGTTTTATGTTTCGGTGGAAGATGATCTGATGCGGATATTTGCACCAGAACGAATGAATACGATCATGAAGACACTAAAAATGCAAGAAGGTGAGTCTATTGCTCACCCTTGGATGAATAAAGCATTAGAGACTTCACAAAAGAAACTAGAAGCTCGTAATTTTGAAATACGTAAAAACGTATTGAAATATGACGATGTGGCTAACGACCAACGCAAAGCTATTTTTGAGCAACGCCGTGAATTTATGGCGGCAGATGATGTTTCCGAAGTAATTAACGATATGCGCCATGAGGCAATAAGCGATTTGGTTGAAACTCATATTCCTGAAAATGTGATGGCTGATAAATGGGACTTAGACGGGCTAGAAGAAAAATTAACTAAACTAATGGCCGGAAGCGCTGTGCCGGTAAAAGAATGGGCTGCTGAAGAAGGCGTTGCTAATGATGAGATATTGGAGCGTATTAAAGATACGGCTGATAGGCTCTATGCTAGTATCGTTGCCAGATTTGGCTCTGACAACATGCGTCCAATTGAAAAACATATTTTGCTTAATGTTATTGATGCTCAATGGCAGGAGCATTTGCAGAATATGGATCACATGCGATCAACAATTCACTTAAGGTCTTACGCGCAGCGGGACCCTCTAAATGAGTACAAGTCTGAAAGCTTTGCCTTGTTTGAAAACTTGCTTTCAGATCTTCGGTTTGCTGTGACCGAAAACGCAATGTCATATCAGCACTTACAATTGCAACCACCACCAGAACCGGAACCGTTTAGGGACGATTTAACTGAAAATCGGGGGTTATTTAGCGAGGGTGAGGCGCAAATGGATTCTAGTGGTAATGTTATGGCACCGCTAACAACAAGGCAGGCCGCCGCGCGCGTCGATCCTAAAGACCCTAAAACATGGGGACGGGTTTCTAGGAATGCTTCTTGCCCATGTGGCTCTGGTGTTAAATATAAGCGTTGTCACGGCTCTATTAAGGCTAGGTTAGAATCTGAATAATGCCTGCGGGGCTTACCGACGAATTTGCCGCGATGTAAGGTGGCAGTAATAGTGATTCGTTTTTGAAAAGCTCGGTGAGAACAAACATGAAAACATCAGCTCTAATTATTATTTTGGGTGCGTCGTTGGCATTGCCTGGTTTTGCGTTTGCGGCAGATAATATCTTGCAGCAATTACGTAGCGATGTTTATGAACCTACTGCTAGTTATGACAGGATGGCACTTGTTCAAAACAGCCAGATTGAACCAATGCAACGGAGTAAATCTACCTGGATGGTTTCCGATGATAAGCCATCGGGTTTTTCCGCTAAAGCACAAACCAACAATTCCGGCAATTATTCTTCGTATGGATCTGATATTAACCTTGAAGCTGTGATTACTTGGAATTCAGAGAATGTTTTTCGCGGGCTTCAAGAAAGCAAACAAAACATAGCCGGTGGAATAGAAATTAGCTCTGCTAATTTATATGGTGGTATATGGGCGGTAAAACCTGTTGCCGATAGATTTGGAGCATATCAAGATCGAATAGATATTTATGCCGGATATGGTTTTGATCTTAATGATACAATACAGGCTGATATTGGTGTAACTGGTTATATCCGTCCGGATAACGGCCTTTTGTTTGCCTATGATGATTCAGTTGAGGCCTATGCCGGTATTTCCTTGGGTGGAGAGTATAATCCGGCACTTTACGCTTTTTACGATTTTGTTCTTGAACGATTTGTTTTTGAAGCATCTGCAGAATATATCATTCCAATAGCCAGAACAGATTTAGTGTTTGGCGGAACCCTTGGTTATTCCAATGATAATGGATTTGATTTTGGATATGCTCAAGCAGATGTGGAAATAGTGCATAACTTTAACCGTAACCTTTCAATAGGCATTGGCGGTCATTTTGCAGCATCAACCGAAACAACGTTTTTACAAGGCTTGGCACTAAGCGGTAAAAACTCTACGTGGTTTGGTTTGCGGCTGCGCGCTTCGCAATAGGTTTTACGTTTCGGTGCGGCCAATGGCGTAAAAACGGGCTTTGCGTCTGGCCAACAGTTCTTTTGCGCCAAGGTCACTAAATTTATCTAATGCGCGCTCGATGGCATCACCGGACTTTTGTATGGTTTGCACTGGGTCTCGGTGTGCGCCACCAACCGGTTCAGCAATAATTTCATCAACAATACCCAAAGATTTAAGATCGGTGGCGGTTATTTTCATTGCGATAGCTGCATCTTTGTTTTTAGTTGAATCCCCCCACAAAATAGAGGCACAGCCTTCTGGAGAAATTACCGAATAAATAGAATGTTCAAGCATCATAACATGTGATGATGATGCCAAAGCAACGGCTCCGCCGGAGCCACCTTCACCGGTTATCAATGTAATCATTGGCACGCCAAGTGTAAGGCATGTCTCGGTAGATCTGGCAATGGCTTCTGCTTGACCACGTTCTTCTGCTCCGACACCGGGATAGGCCCCGGCTGTGTCAACGAATGACAATACAGGAAGCGAAAAGCGATCGGCTATTTCCATTATTCGTATAGCCTTGCGATAACCCTCAGGTCTTGCCATGCCAAAATTATGTACCAGTCTGCTTTTGGTGTCATGACCCTTTTCGTGACCCAGCACCACAACTGGACGGCCTCTAAAAAACCCAACACCACCAATTATTGCTCTGTCATCACCAAAACAGCGGTCTCCGCGTAATTCGGCAAAATCGGTTATCATCGATTTACGAAAGTCACGAAAATGCGGGCGGTTTGGGTGCCTAGCAACCAGTGTTTTTCGCCATGGGCCAAGGTCGGCATAAGTGTCTGCCAACATTTTCGCCGATTTTGCACGTAAAGTCGTGATTTCGGCGGCAACATCAACGCCAGTCTCACCATTACTCAAGTTTTCCAACTCTTCAATTTTACTGTCCAATTCGGCGATCGGGCGTTCAAAATCAAGATAAGTCCGTTGGGAGTCAGACATATAACTATTACCTACTATTGCTTGTTATTCCCGCCACTTACGCGTCAGGAATAAAATTCTCTTTTGTTTTTTGCATCATAAAGATAGCTAATAGCCGCGACAAGCATTTTCATCATTTGACAAATTATTTTCGTTTAGCCAAAGGGTGCGCGCTCTGAACAAGTTTTTTCAGGCGCTCATCAAGTATATGAGTATATATCTCGGTGGTTGATATATCTGTATGGCCAAGCAGGGTTTGCACAACCCTTAAATCAGCCCCATTGGCTAACAGATGCGAGGCAAATGCGTGCCTTAGAACATGCGGAGAAACGCCTTTTGGGTCTAAGTCGGCTTTTGCAGCAAGAGCTTTTAACATGGCAAAAAACCGCTCGCGACTTAAATGCCCGGCGATAGAATTTGAAGGGAATAGGAATTTTTCTGCTCTTAATCGTCTTTGGTCTTTTGGCAGAAACGACTTTCTCACCTCTCTCCAGTTGTTTATCGCAGTAATTGCCGCTGGGGTTAACGGCACTAATCGCTCTTTGCCGCCTTTGCCGGTAACTAAAATCAGTCTTTCGCTTCTTTTGCCAACATTATTTGGCAAAGATAATAATTCAGTCACCCGTAATCCGGAGGCATATAATATTTCCAGCAAAGCTAACATTCGCAAACCCTTTGGACTTTTGTCTTTGCTTGCTGTTTCCAGCAGAAGGTTTACTTGTTTTTCTGACAGGGTTTTTGGTAGTGGCTTTGCTTGTTTGGGAAAATTTATTAAACGGGTTGGGTTTTGTTCAACCCAGCCCTCGCTTTGGCAAAACCGGTAAAAGCGTTTTGCAGCGCTTAATCTTCGGGCAACGGTGCTTGCGGCAAGACCTTGAGAATGCAAAAAAACCATCCAGTCTTCAAGATCAGACCGCTTTGCTTTGATTAGTGCGGTGTTATTAGAAAACAAATGTGACGTTAAATCCAATAAATCATTGCGGTACGCTGCCAGAGTGTTTTTTGCAGCTCCGCGCTCCGCACTCATCATTTCTAGAAAAGCTTCTAAATGCCTATTGCTCACTGCATTTGCCTTTGCCCGAACATCCATTCCATTGTTGCTGCTTGCGCTTCTTTTTCAAGTCCGATCAGCTTTAATGAGGAAATAATTTCGGAACTGCAATAGCTGGATAAAGTATCAAAACCCTCTTCTCGCAACAAATCAGCCGCTCGCATAATGGTCTCGGCAATTGCACCGGCAGCTGCGCTGGCGCGTAAAGCAAAAAGTTTAGATGATTGGCAGTTTCCCAAGTTCACTTCTGATCTGATCGATAACCAGTGTCGGTTTTTTGGCGATATTTTATTGCCAAGTGCAGATATTGCCATCAGGTCACTTATTAGCAATTCTTGTTGTTCACTTGTGTCGTTCATGCGGCTTTCAAAACTACTCTTTCGGACTTGTTGCTTACTGCCAAAAGCTTGGAATATTGCTGCAAAACCTCGTTGTTTTATTTCATCTTCATCAACAAACACCAACCATTTCCTAGCCAGCGCAACATTTCCTGATAGCAAGCTGGTTTGAACTAGATCAGCAGCGTATTGCTTTAACTCCTCAGTTACAGGCAAAAACCTTATTTCTTTAGCAATCAAGCGATTGACGGCCAACCAGTGTTGCCATTCAAGTTTGTCATCAATAATTAATATCAACGCTTCGGCTCGAATTCCAGGATTGCTAGCGTTACGCCCTAAGGAAAACAGACTGGCTATTCTATCAATTCCTGACAGGTTTTTTGAATTTTTAAGGTTTAAAAGCTCCTGTTCAAAAACTGTAATAACTGTTTTTTCGGCAGCGTTTTCAGGTGTCTGTACGCCTTTTTGTGCATCTTGTTGCAACTGCTCGGCGTGAGCCAATAACCGCTCGGACATTTCACCAACCGGCACTGCTCCAGCAATAAAGGCTTGAAAGAGAACGTCGAGCATTTGCAGTTCACTTTGCGCGCCCAGCCCTGATTGCAATGCCAAGGTAAGGTTTTGCGTGGAAACCGTATCATTCGCCGCCTCGATCATTGCCAGCCCTAAAGCCGTTTCTGGACTAATGGTTTCCACGGTTTGGGGGCTGCTGGTAATCCGATTAATGCTCCTTAAGAAGCCTGTCGCTCCCGGGTCAGCATTTATTGCTAGCTCTGCAGTTAACTCAGCTCCGGCAATATTTCCTGATCTGGTGAGGCAAAACGCCCGCATTTGCAACCAAAATGCCGCTCTTCTAGCTTCGTTTAGTTGCCCGGCTATCTGGCAAGCTGCATCTGCTTGATTTTGAGCCAATAAAGAATTTACTGCAATTGCTGCGGTTTCGGGATTACTATGCCCATTTGGAGATCTAGCGGCAATTTGTATGACAGCACTTAAATGACCTAATGCGTAAATGGCGGTTAATCGCAATTTGGACAATTCTGCTAACTCGTCACCAATTGCCGGTGGTTGAGAGCCACTTAGCAGCATTCTGCCCAGTAAGTCATTGATCGTCGGAGATCCTCCACTCACGGGCAGATCCACCAGTAAATTTTGCAACACTTCTGGACTTGAACCTTGCCACTGATCAGTAGGCATAGCTTGTTGATCTAACGCTAGAGCGCTGATCGAGAATTCTTTTATTGGTGACAATTCTCCAACAACAACGCCAACTCTAGTTTGCGCCTGCACTACAAATGGAGTAAGAAGTAAACACAAAAGAGCTGTCCTAAAGGCCAAGGACATTATCTACCTCAACAACTATTTCTTTAGGGTTTGTATTTCCATTTACTGCTTTTCTTTCAATCAGGATTATGGCGGCACCGAGAAAAACCAAAACAAACAAAACAAGACTAATCCATTTGCGCATTATATTTCCTTTTGTCATTTATTAGAACGTTAATTCTACCAATTATTTCAGCTTTAACTGTTCCGATCTTGTTAAAGTATAGATACAATCAAATACTATGAAACCGGATATTACCGATAAAGCGAATGAAAAGCAAAGCCAACTTATTGTTTTGGTTGGACTGATGGGTGTTGGTAAATCAACTATTGGCCGCAGGTTGGCAATTGCACTGGGTTTGAATTTTGTTGATGCTGATGATGAAATAGAGAAGTCTGCTGGGCGCAGCATTTCAGACATTTTTGACGATTTTGGTGAAAAAGCATTTCGTGATGGTGAAAAAAAAGTAATTCTAAGGCTATTGGGCGGCTCACCCTTGGTGCTGGCAACCGGCGGCGGAGCATTTTTAAACCCTGATATACGTGCAGCAATTGCCGCTAAAGGAGTTTCTGTTTGGCTACGCAGTAGTTTGCAAGAATTAGTTCGGCGTACTGACCGTAGAAACACCAGACCATTATTAGCTAATGGTGATTCGAAAGAAATATTGGCCGAGCTGATAAAACAGCGACACCCAATTTATGCTAAAGCTGACCTTGCGATTGATAGTGATCAAGGCGAACACAGTGAAACGGTAACTGCCATTATTCAGGCTTTACGTAATTATAAGGAGCAAAACCAGTGAGCCTACAAATTATTGATGTTGAACTGCAACCGGCTTCTCGTAGTTATCAAGTGGTTATAGGCGCCGGTGCTTTATCGCAAATGGTAGCTAAGCTGGCTAAGTTGGCTAGCAATGGAGTACTATCAGTAATTACCGACGAGACGGTGGCTGATTTACACTTAGACC
>JAKITZ010000012.1 GCA_021647805.1 Robiginitomaculum sp. | reverse complement strand
ATCTGGTGGAATACCTGTACGAACAAAAATATGATGTTTGGTTGCTCGATTTCAGGGCGAGTGTTGCCCTTCCCGCCTCGGAGACAAAATTTACCGCTGATGATGTGGTTCGCCATCCCTTAGTGGCTAGGATCGTTAAGGCCTATGAAAATGATCGTAAGGATCAGGCTAGTTAAATGAAATCTAACTCCTATGACGAACTAATTGATTTAAACATAAGCGAACAGAAGTGGGTAAAGCAAATAAGTAATATTTCAGACGTGCTGGAAACGACTTTACACGCGCTTTGGCAAGCAATTCCCAGCCAACAAAAGACTGATATTTGTGTGCTTCTTACCGATGATGCTCAAATGCAGGAACTAAACCAACAATATAGAGATAAAGACCGCCCCACTAATGTTCTTTCATTTCCGACAGCCGACTTTCACGGATCACATTTGGGAGATCTAGCATTGGGATACGAAACCTGTATGCAGGAAATTACCGATAAAGGTATTTCACTTGAAGAACATTTGTGTCATTTGTTTGTACATGGAGTTTTACATTTAGTTGGCTATGACCATCAGGAGCAAATAACAGCAATAAAAATGGAACAGTTAGAAAGTCGTATTTTGCTTAATTTGGGTCGTCCCGATCCTTGGCCTAAAGAAGTAAACAAATGAGCGATCAAGAAAATATAAAAAACCCTTGGTGGAAGAACATGTTTTCACATCGTAATGATCGCGATGACCATGCCCCCAAACTTGACGAGGCTGCCCAAGAATTAGTGGATAATGCGCTGGCTTTTGATCATTTGCGTATCGAGGACATCATGGTTCCTCGTGCCGACATAAAGGCTGTTGAAATTGAAACTAACCTTGAGGAATTAAGTAAAGCGTTTATTTCCGCGTCTCATTCTAGACTGCCAGTTTATCGTGGTAATCTTGATGATCCGGTAGGAATGGTTCACATCAAAGACTTACTGCCAGCATTGATGCCTCGGCTGAACAACTCAACGCAAACCAGCTTATCAAATGTTGAGACGATTACCCGCGATGTATTATTTGTCCCACCATCTATGAACGCTGATGACCTGTTGGTTAGAATGCAAAAAACCAGAGTACACATGGCACTTGTTGTTGATGAATACGGCGGTACTGACGGCTTGGTAACCTTTGAGGATCTTATAGAGCAAATTGTCGGTAATATTGAAGACGAGCACGACAATGACGCTGTTATGTTACGTAATACTAGTCCCCTAGTTTGGGATGTTAGCGCTAGGGTTTCAATTGATGAACTAGAAGCAGCAACAAATGCCAGTTTTCGTAATTCAAATGATGAAGACGATGTTGAAACACTTGGTGGTTTGGTGTTTACGTTGGTCGGAAGAATACCAAGTGCTGGCGAGGTTATACTGCACCCTGCAGGTTTCGAATTTGAAATAACCAGAGCTGATCCAAGAAGGATTTTGGCGCTAACTGTTCGAAAAGTTGGCCCAAAGCAACAAAAGACTGCTTCGTGAACCCCTCTAATACGAGACGATCTTCTTTATTTACCCTAGCGGCATACTGGGTACGAAATCTAAATGTCTGGCAAGCAAGGATTCTGGGGTTTGCTCTAGGAGTTTTGTACATTGGCGGCCATGCGCCATTTTTTTTCTGGCCGTTATCATTGCTCGCCATTACCGGCCTTGTCTGGTTACTTGATGGCGCTGGTAAAACCGATCGCCCTGTTAGAAATGGTGCATTGGTAAGTTGGTATTTCGGACTTGGTCAATTTCTAGTCGGTATGTACTGGATCGCCTTTGCTTTCATCGAGCGTGGCTCAGAATTTATCTGGATGATACCTTTTGCGGTATTTCTTCTGGCTGCAGGGCTGGCATTGTTTTGGCTGTTGGCTGGAGCAGTAGCTATGCGGGTTTGGTCAAAAAATGCTTCTAGAATATTGGTTTTTGTCTGTTGTTTTTTTGCTGCTGAATGGTTGCGCGGCCATGCTTTTACTGGTTTGCCGTGGAATCATCCTGGTTTGATCTGGCCTGCGGGCGGAGCGATTTCACAAATAGCCTCATTTGTTGGTGCTTGGGGTTTGGCTTTATTTACTTTGTTTTTGCTGGCGGCACCTGCTGCCTTAACGTCGAGCCGCGATGGATCGGTTGCCAGAGCAATGCCGCTTGTTTTGGCGGTTATTTTATTCTCTGGGTTTTTTGCAACCGGATTGGTGCGGCTAGAAAAAACAAAAATAGTATTTGTCGAGGGAGTGAAATTGCGCGTGATACAGGCGCAAATTGATCAATCAGAAAAATGGGATCCAAAAAACAAACAAAAAATAATTGATCATTATCTTGATCTGTCATCAAAAGATGGTTTGGAAAATATCACTCACATAATTTGGCCAGAGGGGGCTTTGCCATTATTGTTATTAGAAAGCCCAGAAGTATTACAGCAAATTGCCGCAAGGTTTTCCGATGGGCCGATATTGCTTAGTGGAGTAACCAGACGCGAAGTAACGAAAGACCAGCAAATATTGTTTCGCAATTCATTGGTGGCTTTATCTTTTCAAAGTGGAATTCCTGCTTTGGAGATGGTGTATGACAAATATCACCTAACCCCGTTTGGTGAGTATTTGCCGTTTGGCAAATTGCTTGCATCTTCTGGCATTAAGGCTCTTACGCCACTTGGTGGCGGTTTTACTGCTGGTCCGGAGCCGGTAACTACTACGATCCCCGGCGCACCTGCGGTTAGTCCGCAAATATGTTACGAATCAATCTTTGCTGGACTTACCCCTAGTGGAAAAGATAGACCAAAATGGATTGTAAATGTCACTAATGATAGTTGGTTTGGCCCGACAACTGGTCCAAAACAACATATTCAACAGGTAAAATACCGCGCGATCGAAGAAGGTTTGCCAATTATACGTTCAGCAAGTTCCGGTATTTCAGGGGTAATAGATCCATTGGGAAGACTAATTAGCAAAGCGCCTATTAATACAAACGCTAGTATTGATGCAGAACTTCCAGAAGCATTACAGGAAACGTTATTTAGTAAGTTTAACAATATTTCACTTGTGTTTTGGTTTTTATTGGTGTTAGCGGTGACTACTTTGCAAGTTCTTCGTAAACAGATAAAGTAACTCTACTGACTTTTTTTGTCGACGTTGTTTAACGAACTTGCTATACTAGTATAGTTCAAAGTATTGTGCGGTGTGTTTTTTCCACAAACAGAGACATAAAATGGCAATTAAAAACCCTAATCCAGTCGATATTTATGTTGGCTCACGCGTCAGGCTGCAACGGCTTATCAGGAAAATGAGTCAAGATAAACTTGGCGCGGCTCTTGGTGTAACGTTTCAACAAGTTCAAAAATACGAACGGGGAGCCAACAGAGTTAGTGCCTCCAGATTATGGGGAATGGCTGAAATTCTTGATGTTCCCATAGAGTTTTTCTTTGAAGGTATAAAAAACAAAGAAAACGCAATCGGTCTTGCTGATGGCGAAGAGACTCCAATGGTGTATGATTTCATCAATTCTGCCGATGGCGCTCAATTAGCATCTGCTTATTCCAGAATCACTGACCCGAAAGTCAGGCGGCAAGTATTGCAGCTGGTAAGAACGCTTAGCGATGTAGAAAACGAAGACACAGAAGAATAAGTCAGGTTTTAGCCCTGATATCAACTTGAACAGTTGGCCTTTCTGTTTACACAATAATATATTATATTTAGTTGTTGCGCCGGTTTTAATTATAGCCGCTGAAATTCGATGTGCCGGCGCAATTGCTGATGGCGAAATAGAGCAATCGGGCGATGCAGGCGGGTTTTCGTAGGAGCGTACCGATCTTGTCGAAAGTTTACGCAAATTTGCCAGATAAGGCGCCGTTGGGTTTGTTTGGTCGTTCAAAAGGTAAAACCTTAAGTTCGGCGCAAAAGCGGCGGATTGAAGAGCTGTTACCAACATTAGCTATTGCTACGGGGGCGGTTGCTCCATCAGTTATCTGGCCAGAAGCTGAACAGGTATGGGTGGAGATAGGCATTGGCGGCGGTGAGCACTTTGTCCAACAAGCTGCCGCAAACAAGAATGTTCGCTTAATTGGGTTTGAGCCATTTCAAAACGGCATGGCCAAAGCCTTAGGCTCTGTTGAGAAGCTTGGCTTATCTAATATTTCATTAGAAATGGGTGATGCGCGTTTGGCGTTGCAACATTTTGCAGACCACTCATTGGATCGGATTTTCATTCTCTATCCAGACCCTTGGCCAAAAGTTAAGCATTGGAAGCGCCGGCTAATTACTAATGATTTTGTAAATGAATTATCACGCCTGGTAAAACCTGGTGGTGAAGTGCGATTTGTCTCGGATATCGCTCATTATCAACAATGGGCTTTGTCGCGGTTTCTACAGCAAGGTGGTTTTATTTGGACTGCAAATACATGTCATGATTGGCAACAGCCACCAAAAGACCATTTTACCACAAAATATGAGCAAAAAGCTTTTCGTGAAAAACGTCAGCCAGCCTATTTGCATTTCGTCAAAAAGGGTTTATAAGGCTCTAACAACTTGGCTGATGTGCTTTGGCACTCAGGCGGGCTCCGGAAACGGGGGCCGCCTTTTTATATGGTCAGATACATAATTGTTTTAAGATGAAAGAAAAATTCAGTGCGTGCAAAAACGGCCATAGAACAACGGGTGCTAACCTTGATAGAACCTGTTTGTGAAGAGCTAGGCCTAGTGCCGGTTCGGGTGCGGCTTATGGGCAGAGAAAAGAACAATATATTGCAAATAATGGCTGAGCGACCAGAAGATGGCATGCTCGGCATTGGTCAATGTGCAAGGCTTAGTCGCGCCATTTCAGCGCTGATAGACGTAGAAGACCCGGTTGCTGGTAAGTATGCCCTTGAAGTTTCCTCGCCGGGTTTAGATCGCCCTTTGACCTTGTTCGAGCATTTTTCCAAATGGCAGGGGAATGAGGCGAAAATTGAACTAGATCGTCTTGTTGAAGGCCGGCGGCGGTTTCGAGGAAAATTAGTCGGTATCGAAGATGATAACATTTTAATCGACCTCGAAGGCGAAGAAGAAACCACCTATATCCCATTTGCTTGGCTAAGTGAGGCTCGGCTAATTATTACTGATGAATTATTGAAACAAAGCGCTAAGGCTCGTAAACAGCAAATTAGCCAAGCAGGAGAACAAGAAAATGAGCATTAGCGGTGTAAGTGCCAACCGGTTGGAGTTGTTGCAAATTGCCAGAGCAGTGGCAGCAGAAAAATCTATTCCAGAGACAATCGTATTGGAAGCAATTGAAGAAGCCATGCAAAAGGCTGCAAGATCCAGATATGGTTCTGAGCTAGATATCCGGGCAAAAATTAACCCCAAGACCGGAGAGTTACAACTAACCCGGTGCGTTACGGTTGTTGAAGAAGTAGAAAACGATAGCACCGAAATGTCACTGTCCGAAGCACATCAAATTGAGCCTAAAACCGAATTAGGTCACGTGTTCGTTGAAGAGCTGCCGCCAATGGAATTTGGCCGGGTGGCTAGCCAAACAGCCAAACAGGTTATCACCCAAAAAGTTCGCGAAGCTGAAAGAGCCCGTCAATACGAAGAGTATAAAGATCGGGTTGGCGAAGTGGTCAACGGTATTATCAAGCGGGTTGAGTATGGTAATGTGATTATCGATCTTGGCCGCGCCGAAGGTATTATCAGGCGTAATGATGGTATTCCTAGGGAAAACTTGATGGTCAATGATCGCACCCGTGCTTATATTTACGAAGTGCGCGAAGAAGCCAGAGGGCCGCAGATATTTTTGTCCAGAGCCCACCCTAACCTTATGTCAGCTCTGTTTGCGCAAGAAGTTCCAGAAGTTTATGATGGAATCATCCAGATACCTACGGTGGCTAGAGACCCAGGAAGTCGTGCTAAAATTTCTGTTATCTCGAACGATAGCTCTATTGACCCTGTCGGTGCTTGTGTTGGTATGCGTGGCTCTCGGGTTCAGGCTGTTGTATCAGAGTTACAGGGCGAGAAAATTGATATTATTCAATGGTCTGAAGATCCGGCAACGTTTCTAGTTAACGCCATGGCACCAGCGGAAGTTTCCAAAGTAATTATGGACGAAGAGGCTGGCCGTGTTGAAGTGGTTGTTCCTGAAGATCAGTTGTCTTTGGCTATTGGCCGGCGTGGACAAAACGTGCGCCTTGCCTCACAGCTTACTGGTTGGACAATAGATATTCTAACTGAAGAGCAAGAATCCGAACGTCGTCAAACTGAATTCAAAGACCGCACAGACATCTTTATGGAGGCTCTGGACGTTGATGAAATGATTGCCCAATTACTTACTTCGGAAGGTTTTGAAACCGCCGAAGAAGTGGCTTATGTCGAATCCACTGAAATTTCAGCTATTGAAGGTTTTGATGAAGATACGGCGACTGAGCTGCAAATGCGGGCGCGCGAATACCTCGATGCCGAGGCCGCCAAGCTTGATGAGCACCGTAAGAAGTTGGGTGTTGAAGATAACTTATTGGAATTACCCTTTTTGAACGTGTCGATGGCAGTTCGCTTGGGTGAAGCTGATATCAAAAACCTTGAAGATTTTGCTGGACTAATACCTGATGATTTACGTGGTTGGTTTGAG
The DNA here is from genome assembly GCA_021647805.1 of Robiginitomaculum sp. Classification (GTDB taxonomy): domain Bacteria; phylum Pseudomonadota; class Alphaproteobacteria; order Caulobacterales; family Maricaulaceae; genus Robiginitomaculum_B. Next base: position 12,179 of record JAKITZ010000012.1, on the reverse strand, counting down.
AGCAAAGATGGCGAAAGAGTGCGTCAGGCTGGAATTTTAGAGAAAGAAAAGTTCAGCCCAGAAGATGCCAATGCAATGATAATGCAAGCCAGAGTGGCTGCCGGATGGATTACAGAAGAGGAATATGCTAGTACGTTGGTCGAAGACGCGGCAGAGGGTGATGAGGAAACCGTCGCCGAAACAACTGAAACGGTAAATCCGGCTTGACCGGATTGATCGGTATTATCCATGCGCGAACGCAAGTGCATTGTTAGTAATGAGGTGCTGCCGCAAACCGGACTTGTTCGGTTTGTCGTCGATCCTGATGGTAAGGTTTTTGCCGATGTTCGGGCGAAAGCGTCAGGACGTGGGGTATGGGTTACTGCCAACCGGCAATCGATTGAAACAGCGATAAGCCGTAACAGTTTTACCAGAGGCTTCAAAAAGCAGGTAATAGTCACACCTGACCTGCCCGATATGGTTGAGGCACAATTGCGCAAACTTTGTTTGGACATGTTAGGTATTGGGCGGCGTGGTGGTCAGCTTATTACCGGTTTTGAAAAAGTTCGTAGTGATATACGAGCCAATAAACCCGGGTGGATAATCGAAGCCGCAGACAGTAAAGAAGATGGTCGGCACAAGGTTTTGGCATTGTGTCGGGCAATATGGGATGAAGTGCCGCTTATCGGTTGCTTTACCTCAACAGAGCTTGGAATGGCATTAGGGCGAGACCACGGAGCGCATGCTTTAATGCGGTCTGGTGCTGTTTCGCAAAACTTTGGCTTGCAATTACAGCGACTTTCAGGCTTTACCCCCCTAATTCCTCTGCATTGGAGGAAAATCGGCGGTTGAAACCTTGGTCAGGATCGTTAGGTTAACCGACTTTCCAGTCGGATAAGAAAATTGAAGCGAACAACCCGCTTGATTTTCTGAATATTGAAACAGGTTGTGGAAAAAACGCATGACAGATGCGAGTGATGATAAAGGCAGTGGCCGCAAAACCTTCTCTTTAAAAAGTGGGAGTCCAGGCGTGGTGCGCCAAACATTTTCCAGAGGCCGTACCAAGGCTGTGGTTGTGGAAAAAAAGCGCAAGCGGCTGGTCGGTGCACCGGGTAGTAAACCTGTAGCACAGCCTGTGCAGGCGCCTGAAGCGGCACCTGTTGATGATAGGGTAGCAAAAGCACGATCGCTTGGCTTATCGCTTGCTGAATATGAAGCGCGGCAAAAAGCCCTTAATACTGCACGCGAACAGAGCGTCGCCAAAGAAAGCTTGGCCAAAGCCCAAGAAGCCGAACGCCAAAGCCGTGCCGCCGAAGAGCAGGCGCTTTTGGAACAAGCTCGCAAAGAAGAAGCCGAAGTCGAAGCGCAAGCTATTGCTCAGGCAGAAGCGGCTGCTGCTACATTGGCGGTTAATTCAGAGGAAAGTGTAAAGCCGGCAACAGCCAAACCACGTCCTGTAAAGCCAAAGCAAACAGAAAAAGAAGACCATTCCCCCAAAAGTGGGTTTGGCGGTCGTATCAAAAAGAAACGTGTTGAGACCAAAGGGCCATCACGCTCACGCGGTGAACCAAAACGCCGTCAGGGAAAACTAACTATTTCGGCTATATTAAGCGATGAAGATGGACAGCGACAACGTTCATTGGCCTCCATGCGCCGAGCCAGAGAACGCGAAAAAGTGCGCCGCACTATGGGTGATGGTGCTAAAACCAACAAAATCAGTCGCGAAGTAATTATTCCAGAAAACATCACAGTCAAAGAGCTGGCTTTACGAATGAAAGAACGCTCTAGAGATGTTATCAAATACCTAAAATCCCAAGATGAAGTATTAGCTCGTGATGACGAGATGGACGGTGATCTAGCGGAATTGGTAGTTGAAGAGTTCGGTCATATTGCAAGAAGAGTTGCTGCGAGTGATGTTGAAGACGGCTTTATCGGCGAAGCAGACGATGACGCCGACATGAAACCTCGTCCGCCAGTAGTGACAATAATGGGTCACGTTGATCACGGCAAAACGTCTTTGCTTGATGCTTTGCGTTCCACTGATGTGGTATCAGGCGAAGCCGGCGGTATTACCCAACATATCGGCGCTTATCAGGTGAAAGTAAAATCCGGCGAATTGGTGACATTCCTTGACACCCCGGGACACGCAGCGTTTTCTTCAATGCGGCTTAGGGGGGCTAAAGCCACAGATATTGTGGTGTTGGTGGTGGCTGCTGATGACAGTGTTATGCCGCAAACTATTGAAGCGATAAGTCACACCAAAGCTGCTGGCGTACCGATGATTATTGCGGTTAACAAAATGGATCGCGAAGGTGCCAATCCAACCAAAGTATTACAGGATTTGTTGCAGTACGAAGTTATTGTTGAAGCCATGGGCGGAGAAATTCAGGCGCGTGAAATAAGTGCATTGAAAAAAACCGGTCTTGATGAATTGGTCGAAGCAATCATATTACAAGCTGAATTGCTTGAATTGAAAGCCAACCCGGATCGTGATGCTGATGGCATGGTGATCGAGTCACAAATTGACAAGGGCAGAGGGCCCGTGGCTACCCTGCTTGTTAGTCGCGGCACGTTAAAACGCGGTGATATTGTTGTTGCCGGTAAATCATGGGGCAAGGTAAAGGCCTTAACCGATGAGCGTAAACAGAACTTGAAAACTGCTGGCCCTTCATTGCCAGTAGTGATCTTGGGTCTTGATAGCGCTCCAGCACCGGGCGAGCCATTTTCAGTTGTTGAAAGCGAAGCACGTGCAAGGGAAATTACCGAATACCGTCAACAAAAAGAGCGTGACGAATCTAGTGTAACGCCGGATGCTATGGCCTCATTAGAGGCGATGATGGCCGCTCTAAATGAAAAATCGGTTGATGAGGTTTCATTGGTGGTTAAAGCCGATGTTCGTGGTTCTGCCGAAGCAATCGTTCAATCATTAGAAAAACTTGGTAATGACGAAGTCAAAGCCAAAGTGATCCACACTGGCGTTGGTGGTATTACTGAATCCGATATTTTGCTGGCTCGTGGGTCTAATGCTCCGGTTATTGCCTTTAATGTCCGTGCAAACAAACAAGCCCGTGAACTGGCCGAACGCGAAGGCGTCGAGATCAGGTATTATTCAATCATCTATAATGTGCTTGATGATATCAAGGCGGTTATGGAGGGCTTGCTAGCACCAGAGGTCAAAGAGACTTTCATTGGTTATGCGAAAATTCTTGAAGTATTCGATATCTCAAAACTTGGCAAAATTGCCGGTTGCCGGATTACCGAAGGTGTGGTCAGGCGTGGCTGTAAAGTGCGTCTATTGCGTGATGATGTGGTAATTCATGAGGGTGACCTTTCGACCTTAAGGAGATTTAAGGACGAAGTAAAAGAAGCTAATGCCGGACAAGAATGCGGCATGGGTTTCTTGAAATATCACGATCTGCAAAAAGACGACATGATCGAGTGCTTCACCGTCAAAGAGATCAAACGGGAGCTGTAATACATTTGGATAGACAGTTTGAGTTTGAGTTTGATATAGCTGATCACAAGGCCGGTAATGCTTGTGTTTACCGCCATTACTGGCGGCCAGCTATTCAATTTTACAGGGTAATTTTCTTTCTATTACCTTGGGTTCTAGCTTGGGTATACTCATCATATTTTTTAATGTTCTTTTTTCTTTCTTGGGGAAATTCGATATTTATTATTGTTGCATTATTTGGCATGTTACTTAGCTGGGCAGGCTATTCTTACCTTCAACAAAAAGGTACAAAAAGCTTTTTTGACTACAACCTTACTTCTGATAAAAAAATTCAAATGGAGTTCTCCGAATTAGGGTTTCAAAGGGTTAGTAAACATTCAAAAACGTACTTTGATTGGATTGCCGTTAGCGCAATATTAGAAAGTGAATTAGTTTTTGTGTTTTTTGTTGGTGGTGTTGGGTATCATCTACCAAATCGAGTGTTCCAGAATGAAGAAGCACGCATATCTTTTAAGGAAGAATGCGAAGCATTGATGGCAACGGCTAAGGCTGCCAAGCAATAGGGTCTGGTAGTTTTGCATCAAACTCTGTATAATAATATTTAACTTAAAGTCTCTTAAGAAATGAAATTCAAAGTCTGTTGCATTCAATCAATTACCGAGGCGCAAATGGCAATTGCCGCCGGTGCATGGGCAATCGGGCTGGTTGCGAAAATGCCTTCTGGGCCAGGGCCAATAGACGACAATATAATTCGTGAAGTTGCAGATGCCACAAAGGATCGGGTGCGGCGATTTTTGTTAACTTCGCGCACACAACCAGGTGACGTTGTGCAGCACATCAAAATCTGCGGCACGGATATTGTACAATTGGTAGATGAAGTGCCGGTAGAAACATACAGCGCTATTCGTAAAGAGTGTCCTGATGTGCAAATCGTGCAAGTGATCCATGTACAAGATGAAATCGCCTTACATAAAGCCAAAGCAATAGAGCCATTAGTTGATATGATCTTGCTTGATAGTGGCCAACCAAATGCCACAACCAAAACCCTTGGTGGAACCGGCCAAACCCATAACTGGGAGCTATCACGACAGATAGTACAAAGCGCCTGCAAACCTGTATGGTTGGCTGGCGGCCTATCGCCAGCCAATGTTGGCACAGCTATTTCGCGTGTGCGGCCATTTGGCGTTGATCTGTGTTCCGGTATTCGCGACGCAAAGGGCGAGTTGATTCCATCACGACTTGCACAATTTGCCGCAAAGCTGTAAGCCTGCCGCCCTCTTGCAAATACAAAGCCGAGCCGATGCCGAATAAAAGAAGTAAAAACAAACCGCCAAGCCAACGGCAATTACGTGCTGGTGAGCTGGTACGCCATGCGCTGGTTGATATTATGGCGCGTGAGGAATTGCGAGATAACGACCTTAAAGGCGTTTCTGTTACGATCTCCGAAGTGCGTTGCGCACCAGATTTACGTCATGCGCAGGTTTATTGCTCCCCGCTGGGCGGTGGTGATGCCACCAAAATGGTTGCCGCACTTAATCGTTGCGCCAAATTTTTAAACAGTCGCTTGGGACGTGAAATGACTATGAAGTTCACCCCGAAGCTTAGATTTACCGCCGATGAAAGCTTTGAAACCGCCAGCGCACTGGACGAATTATTGAACCGCCCAGAAGTTGCGCGTGATTTGGGTGGAACGCCACAAGAATGAGTCGCCGCAAAAATGGCCGTGATGTTTCTGGCTGGATCATACTTGATAAACCCAAAGACATTTCTTCGACCAAAGCTCTTGGCAAAGCCAGGTGGTTATTGAACGCCAACAAAGCCGGCCATGCCGGAACTCTTGACCCAATGGCTACCGGAGTTTTGCCATTAGCATTTGGTGAAGCTACCAAAACCATTCCTTACATTGTTGATGCCAGCAAGGAATATGAATTTACAATTTTGTTTGGCAGCAGCACCGATAGCCTTGATGCCGAAGGTGAAGTTACTGCCGTGTGCGACAAACGGCCAACAACCGGACAGTTAACTGCCTGTTTGCCACAATTTCGCGGCCAAATAGAGCAAATCCCACCAGTGTTTTCGGCAATTCATGTAAATGGCGAACGCTCTTACAAGCTGGCCAGAGAGGGTAAGGCGGTTGAACTAGCAGCTCGCAAGGTCGAGGTGTTTTCCTTAGAGCTTGTCTCTGAAGTTGCAAACGTATCAGCCAGCTTTGTCTTGAACTGTGGCAAGGGCACTTATGTGCGATCTTTGGCCAGAGATATTTGCTCGGCGGTTGGCGTAGAGGGACATGTAAATGTATTGCGCAGAACTCGTGTCGGGCATTTTGCAATAGATGCTGCAATAACACTCGACGAACTGCAAGTAATGGTGCATAAGGCGCCAGCTTTTGAGCCTGATCTACCTGCTCAGACCGCGCTGGCCGACATCCCGGCGCTGGCCGTAACGGAAGATCAAGCTAAAAATCTAAAGCAAGGACGAGTCATTTTAGCTCCTGCCGACTTGATCGCTGCCCATGAAAATGAAACGGTGGTCGTGGCAAACTGGGCAGGAATTTTACTGGCTTTAACCAAATTGCAAGACGGAAAATTACTTCCGTTTCGTGTATTTAATCTGGTTTAAGGAGAAACCGATGTCGATTACGATCGAAAAGAAAGCCAAACTCATCAAGAAGTTTGCACAAACTAAAGGTGATACAGGTTCACCAGAAGTACAAGTTGCGATTTTATCTGATCGCATTAAAACACTTACCGACCATTTCAAAACCCACAAGAAAGACAATCATTCGCGTCGTGGATTGCTGAAAATGGTGGCGACTCGTCGCAAATTGCTCGATTATTTAAAGGGCAAATCAGAAGCGCGTTACCAAGCGCTAATTAAAGAACTGGGTCTGCGTCGCTAATTCTGGCACGCTTACAGCCATTTCAAAACTAAAAACGCAGGGGGCATCAGGCTTCATCTGCGTCTTCGCCCATCTGCTATTAAGCATAAGGGGCAAAAAGCTAGGAAATATCTATGTTTACAATTCACAAAGAAACCATTGACTGGGAAGGCCGTCCGCTAACCTTAGAAACTGGACGCATTGCTCGTCAGGCACAAGGTGCGGTTTTGGCCACTTATGGCGAAACTTGCGTTTTAGCTGCCGTGACATTTGCCAAAGAACAAAAGCCGGGAATGGATTTCTTTCCATTGACCGTTAATTACACTGAAAAATATTACGCCGCCGGACGCATTCCAGGCGGCTTTTTCAAACGCGAAGGTCGTCCGACCGAAAAAGACACTTTAACCTCACGTTTGATTGACCGTCCAATTCGTCCTTTGTTCAAAGACGGCTTTAAGAACGAAACCCAAGTTATCTTGACGGTTTTGTCACACGATCAAGAGAACGATGCCGATATTGTTGCTATGGTTGCCGCATCTGCTGCGCTTAGCATTTCTGGCGCACCATTTATGGGGCCGATCGCGGGTGCCAGAGTTGGTCTTGTTGGAGATGAATATATCGTCAACCCAACATTTGACGAAATGGAAGAGACTGATCTTGATCTGATCGTTGCCGGAACCAAAGACGCGGTAATGATGGTTGAAAGCCAAGCCAAAGAACTATCCGAAGAAGATATGCTTGGTGCGGTTATGGCCGGTCATGATGCCATGCAGCCAGTTATCGAAATGATCGAAAAGCTAGTTAAAAAAGCTGGCAAGCCGATGTTTGAGTTTGAATCTCCGGATTACTCTAAGGAAAAAGCTGCTGCCAAAAAGCTAGTCGGAGCAGCGATTACCAAAGCCTACAAGCTTAAAGACAAAATGGAACGCCAAGACGCAATCGCTGCTGCCAAAGCCACTGCTTATGCAGAGCTTGGGCAAAGTGAAGAAAAGCCAGATGGCATTTCAGGCGGCACACTTGGTACGGTTCTAAAATCCCTTGAGGCCGATGTGCTTCGTGGTTCAATCATCAAAACCAAGAAGCGTATTGATGGTCGTAAATTGGACGAAGTTCGTCAAATTGTTGCCGAAACTGGCGTATTGCCACGCACGCACGGAACATCATTGTTCACTAGAGGCGAAACTCAAGCCTTGGTAATTGCTACTTTGGGAACTTCCGAAGACGAGCAAATGATTGATGGTCTTGGTGGTTTAACCAAAGAGAACTTCATGTTGCATTATAACTTCCCGCCATATTCGGTTGGTGAAGCCCGTCGCATGGGCCCTCCTGGACGACGTGAAATCGGCCATGGAAAACTTGCATGGCGCGCTCTAAAAGCGGTTCTGCCAAGCAAAGAAGATTTTCCTTATACCATTCGTCTGGTTTCTGAAATTACCGAAAGTAACGGCTCAAGCTCTATGGCTTCTGTTTGTGGTGGTTCATTAGCCATGATGGACGCTGGTGTTCCTTTGACCCGCCCGGTTTCTGGTATTGCCATGGGTTTGATCAAAGAGGGCAAAGGCATTGCCATTCTTTCGGATATTTTGGGTGATGAAGATCATCTTGGCGATATGGATTTCAAAGTTGCTGGTACTGAAAAAGGTATCACTTCTTTGCAAATGGATATCAAAATTGCCGGCATTGACGAAGAGATCATGCAAAATGCGTTGGAACAAGCCAAAGGTGGTCGCTTGCACATTTTGGAAGAAATGAACAAGGCTTTGTCTGGATCACGCGAAGAAGTCGGTAAATACGCACCGCGTATTGAAACCATGCAGGTTTCCAAAGACAAAATCCGTGATGTTATCGGCTCTGGCGGTAAGATCATTCGTGAAATTGTCGAAGTGTCCGGTGCACGGGTAAACATTGACGATGAAGGCATCATCAAAGTGGCTTCTTCTGATGCTGAGAGCATCACTAAGGCCATGGACATGATCAAAGCCATCGTTTCCGAGCCAGAGGCCGGCGTTATCTATGACGGCACTGTGGTCAAGGTTATGGACTTCGGTGCGTTTGTGAACTTCTTTGGCCCGAAAGACGGCTTGGTGCATATTTCGCAACTAGCTGCCGAACGGGTAAATGCCACATCCGATGTGGTTAAAGAAGGCGATAAAGTCAAAGTCAAAGTTCTAGGCTTTGATCGCGGCAAAGTTCGTCTTTCCATGAAAGAAGTAAATCAGGAAACTGGCGAAGATATCGGCGGTAAATCCGAAGACTAAGCCACCGACTTACACAACGAATTGAAAAGCCTCGCTCTAAACAGCGGGGCTTTTTTATGTCCAATTTTAGAGCAAATGCAGCACAAATAAAAACCATCAGTAACTTTAAGGGTTTTCCCCAGTGGATAGAGCCTTAAAAAGGCTCATCGGTAAAAATTTATTTGTATTACAAATCTCTTTGTGTTTTTGCACAAAGTCCATTTTCATTGAGTTTAACGCGTATTCACCATGTCAAAGAGCCGCAAACTCGCCTGTTAGTGCGTCTTGCAACACCATTATATCAAGCGAGGTCATTGCGAGTATGGTTGGAACTTATCCCCGACCTTTGATTGCTAATGAGTGTTAATGAGGGGCAAACCTTTACCAATCAAGCCTAATTTTAGATAACACCTTTGCCAATGATTGCTAAACAAGGGTTTGCGAGAAGTGCAAATGAGACTATTATTCACCCTCCATCTGTCTCGCGGCAAAGCGCTAAAAACATAACGAGGCGGACTCCATCTCCCGAATGGGAGAAGGAGTTCTTCACGTGGTTTTGCGGCACTAAAGATTTAATTATTATGAAAAACAGCGCACACTTTTTTACAAGAGGCTTCCGGTAAATATAGTTAATCCAAAGGTGGAAGTGGAGATGAGTGAGAAAACGATGTGCAAGAAAAGGATAATTCTAGTTTGGTTGATGAGGTGGAAAAGTAAATGAAAGTTTTTTTGATGGCTTTAATGTCAATTCTGCTCGCTTTTTTGATTTGGGGGATATTATTTTTTGCTGATGATAAGGCGTATCAATGCCTTAATGATCGAGGTTTGCTAAATAAATACGATGAATGTGTCTGCGATGGTTATAGTGATGTTGGCGAGTGTCTGAATTTTTATCAAAACAATACCTTGGTCGACCAGAGTGGAAGTGTACTTGTTTTTCAAGGAGCGGGAAGTTTAAGGGGAATACGTATTGATGGAAAAGCTCTTGATTTAAAAATTATTGAAAACGAACAAGGCCTCTCTTTTTATTCTGAAAGCCCTAGAATGGCAATTTTTTTACCAAGAACCGTGGCAATAAGGTCTGTGGAGTTCATTGAAAACGATTGTCGCTTTAAATTTACGAAGAATATAATTACAGAAGGTAAATATTTTCAGGTCGGAAAGAAAACTTATAAAATCAGAGATCCCAAGGTTTTTTCTGTTAATTCTGTCTGCAACCAAGAGCTAATTAATTCTTACGATATTAATGGCGCTTTAAGTGTGGTGGATGTCAAATTAGCTGATGGTCGGCATTTTCAATTAAAAATCCAAGAATAAACCGGTCTTTTTGCATTTATTCTTATGCTCAATTAGCAACCGCGTTGGCTCTATACCATTACCTTAATTCACAAATTCTTGCTTTCAATCGCCAACCCAGTACCGAATAGATGGGCGTTCATAAAAGTCAGGAGAACACGTTAGATTATCTAGTAGACAAGAAAATTCCACATCAAGGATTTCAAACTCAAAAAAACCTGAAATATCTTTAAGTTGAAATGCAACCCATCCGCTTTCTTCTACTCCGGTTGAAATAGTTCCTTCTGGATGAAGTGCTTGTAGCTGTCTAATGCTCATACCGACTTTGGCACCAGAGCTAGTACTGAATAACTGCGATGGTGTTGATAATGCCACTATTAGGCCATCTGCTTCGGTTTGAACTAATATAGATATTTCGGTGTGACAAATTGTAACTTGATAATGCAAGTTATTCGTATAGCTGGTATCCGCATAAAGGGATCTTGCGGTGACGACGTTATGTTCTTTGCTTAATTCACTAAGGTATGAACCCAGTTCTAGCTGGCCAATTTTTCCCTTACCTATATCGTAATTAGGAAAACATGCGTCATCCGTTGGAGAAGCATAACCGCTAGCTGGGAATAAAAATCCAATTAAAATCAATAAAATACGAAAACCCACTTCAATTCTCAATATCCTTAACAATCCTCACGCATCGTTGATTAAACTTATCGCTTTAGCAAAGTTCAATAGCCACAGCAGTTGCTTCACCGCCGCCAATACACAAGCTGGCCACGCCTTTGTTCAGGCCGCGTTTTTGTAGTGCCGCAATCAAAGTCGCCATAATTCTAGCGCCGGACGCGCCAATTGGATGGCCCATGGCACAAGCCCCGCCATTGACATTTACCTTGGTTGGGTCAAGTCCAAGCTCTGATATGGCAATCATTGGCACCACGGCAAAGGCTTCGTTGATTTCCCAAAGATCAACATCGTCTTTGCTCCAACCGGCTTTTTCAAGAACCTTTTCCATCGCCGGAACCGGAGCAGTAGTAAACCACTCAGGTTCATGAGCATGGGCGGCGCTGGCTACTAATTTGGCCAAAGGGGTAACTCCCGTGGCTTTTGCTTCGGATAGTTTCATCATTACCAAAGCTGCCGCACCATCGGAAATGGCCGAAGCATTGGCCGCGGTTACTGTGCCGTCTTTGGTAAACACTGCTCGTAATGTTGGAATTTTTTCCGGGCGGGCTTTGCGCGGCAATTCATCAGTGCTTACGACACTATCGCCACGACGGCTTTTAATAGTCACCGCAGTTATTTCACGATCGAAATCACCGTCTTCGCTTGCTCTTTGCGCCCGCGCCAAGGTCTCTAGGGCATAGGCATCTTGGGCTTCACGAGTGAATTGGTATTTTTGCGCCGCAGCATCGGCATAAACACCCATAGGCTCGCCACCATAAGCGTCGGTTAAGCCATCAAGTGCCATATGGTCTTGTAGTGTGTCATTGCCGTATTTGTGGCCTCGACGATGTGATCCTAATAAATGCGGAGCGTTTGACATGCTTTCCATGCCGCCAGCAATTATTACACTTGCCGAACCTGCAATAAGCGCATCATTGGCCATAATTGCTGCTTGCATGCCAGAGCCACACATTTTGTTTAAGGTTGTAGCCGTTACCGACAAAGGCAGATCAGCCTTTAATGCTGCTTGTCTTGCTGGGGCTTGCCCCTGTCCGGCAGATAGCACATTTCCCATGAATATTTGTTGTACCTCTTTTGGCTTAATTCCAGCGTCTTGTAATGCGCCAGCCACCGCAATTGCGCCTAGCTCATTGGCTGATAATGAAGATAATTCACCCAATAAACCACCCATCGGGGTGCGGGCAAAACCAACAATAACTACAGGGTCTTGGTTTTGTGACATCGAAATTTCCTCATGAAAAATAATTATTTATGATCTCGCAAGATCATGCCTTGATCGCAAGTCGTCAAGATAAAGAAGCTTAAACCTAGGCTTTATTACAGACTTATTTCACTTCAAAAGTGATCTGCATATTTGCCAAGGCCAGCGCCGGGTTGACATTATTGAAGACAAACTCACCAGGTACGGTGACACCGGCGTAGAGCTCAACCAGGCGATCATAAGCCGGGATATTGAGGTCTGCAGGGTCGTTAAAGACTGACAGAATGGTCGTTTCAGGCAGACCCTGGATAATAAATTCAGCATTCTCTTCACCTGAATTATCAGAGCCGACATCAAAGAAGAATCTTTCCATCGCTTCGAGTCTGGTCACACTATAACCAGAGGCGTCGACCTGCAGATCCTGAGTACCGCTACGGGTGTCAAGTACCTGGA
>JAKITZ010000244.1 GCA_021647805.1 Robiginitomaculum sp. | reverse complement strand
GTTGGCGGGTGTTGTGGAACAACCGAGGGTCATATTGCAGCTATCGTGCAATCTGTTATCGGGGTGACACCACGGCAAGTGCCAAAGAAAATCGATGCTTTACGATTATCCGGACTTGAGCCGTTTATCTTGGGGCTTTGAGGGATGGGAAAAGTATATAGAGAGCTTGATGTAAAGTTGATTGAATTTATCAATAAGCAAAAAGTATTTTTTGTCGCCAGCGCACCATTGTCTGGCGATGGCTATGTTAATGTCTCGCCGAAAGGGTATGACAGTCTTGAGGTGCTTAGTCCCAAGAGTATTGCATGGCTGGATATGGGTGGTTCCGGTATAGAAACTATGGCGCATATTCGTGAAAATGGCCGAATGACCTTGATGTTTTGTGCGTTTGAGGGGCCGGCCAGTATTTTGCGGCTCTATGGCAAAGCCAAGGTGGTGCAATTTGACGACCCAGAATTTGCAAGTTTGTTGGTAAAGTTTACTGCCTTTGAGAAGGCGAGGAATATCTTTGTTTTGGATATTGATCGTATTGCCGACAGTTGTGGTTGGGGCGTACCATATATGGATTTTGATCGAGAGCGTGACGAGTTGCGGCGCTATCACGCCAACCCCAAAAGAGAGCTCTCAGATTGGCATGATCGGTTTCGCACTAATAATGCAACCAGCATTGATGGCTTGCCCGGTATCAAACAAAATAAGGCGTGAAAATAAAGTGACCTCAAGTTCAACAAGTTTTGTCAATATTGGTGAACGCACCAATGTCTCTGGTTCCGCACGATTCAAGCGTTTGATCGTTGCCGAAGATTATTCGGCTGCTTTGGAAGTGGCGAGTCAGCAAGTGGAGAACGGGGCACAAATTATTGACATCAATATGGATGATGGTCTGCTTGATGGTGTGGAGGCAATGGTCAAGTTTTTGAACCTGATTGCGGCTGAGCCGGACATTTGTCGCGTGCCGGTGATGATTGATAGTTCGCGTTGGGAGGTTATCGAGGCCGGCTTGAAGTGTTTGCAAGGCAAGGGCGTAGTTAATTCAATTTCGATGAAAGAGGGCGAAAAAGAGTTTTTGGCTAAGAGCCGGGTTATTCGCAATTATGGCGCGGCAGTAGTGGTGATGGCGTTTGATGAACAAGGCCAGGCTGATAGCGAAGACCGTAAAGTAGAGATATGTACTCGAGCTTATAATTTGCTAGTCAATGATGGGTTTGACCCGCAGGACATTATCTTTGACCCGAATGTATTTGCGGTAGCTACCGGCCTGCCCGAACATGATCGTTATGGCCTTGATTTTATCAATGCTACTCGTCGGATTAAAGAGACTTTGCCCGGGGCTAGAATCTCAGGTGGCTTGTCGAATTTATCATTTTCGTTTCGTGGCAATGAGCCGGTGCGTCGTGCCATGCATTCGGTGTTTTTGTATCATGCGATTAAAGCTGGCCTTGATATGGCGATTGTTAATGCCGGGCAGTTAGATATTTATGATGATATTGATCCAAAACTACGCGAGGTTTGCGAAGATGTGATCCTTAACCGTAAATCTGGTGCATCAGAAGAATTGCTACAATTAGCGCAGGAGTATCATGGTGATCCGGGGCAGGCCAAGCCGTCGCGGCGTGATCTTAGTTGGAGAAAAACATCTGTTGCCGAGCGACTAAAAACTGCGTTGGTGCGTGGAATTACTGAATTTATCGTTGAAGATACCGAACAGGCGCGACTGGGTGCGGATAAAGCGTTACAGGTGATCGAGGGGCCGTTAATGGACGGTATGAATGCAGTTGGTGATCTGTTTGCCGATGGTAAAATGTTCCTGCCACAAGTGGTAAAGTCTGCCAGAGTTATGAAAGCCGCTGTGGCGCATTTATTACCATTTTTGGAGGAAGAAAAGCGGCAATCCGGGCTTGTTGATACATCTTTGGGCAAGATATTGCTGGCGACAGTAAAAGGCGATGTTCATGATATTGGCAAAAATATTGTTGGCGTGGTGTTGCAGTGTAATGGTTATGAAGTTGTTGATCTTGGGGTGATGGTCAGTTGCGAAGATATTTTGCAAGCGGCAACCGAGCAAAATGTTGATATTATTGGTTTATCTGGATTGATAACTCCTTCATTGGAAGAAATGACATATATTGCCAAGGAAATGCAGCGAAATGGTTGGAAAAAGCCACTACTTATAGGTGGGGCTACCACGTCACCCACGCATACGGCGGTGAAAATAGAGCCGCAATACAAAAGTGGCCCAACCATTTATGTTGCTGATGCCAGCCGAGCGGTCGGTGTTGTCAGGAACTTACTGGATAAGAAAAAGTATCCAGAGTTTACGCAAGTTACTAGAGAAAAATATGTTCAGATCCGTAAGTCGCATAATATACGAAAAACAGCCAAGCCGCGAGTGACTTTGGAGGTGGCAAGAAACAATCCGTTATTGATTGACTGGGCTGGCTATGTTCCACCGCAACCAAAAATAAATCGTGCAGAAGTTATAGATAACTGGCCGTTAGATGATCTAGTGCAGTATATTGATTGGACACCATTTTTTGCTACTTGGGACATAAAAGGACGATATCCGCAAATTCTTCAACACCCAAAATTGGGTGATCAGGCGCAAACATTGTTTGCTGACGCTCAAAAAATGCTTGGTCAAATAGTACGGGAAAATTGGCTGCAACCGCGGGCGATAGTGGATTTTTGGCCGGCCAATTCTTCTGGTGATGATATAATCGTCTGGCAAGATGAGCGGCGCAAAAATAAACGAGCGATATTTCACTCATTACGGCAACAAATGCCCAAAGATAATGGTAAACCGAATTATGCTCTGTCCGACTTTGTTGCGCCGCATGCAAATGCTGCTTCCGACTGGATCGGTGGATTTGTGGTTACTACTGGCCATGGTGAAGCCGAGCGTAGTACCAGATTGCGCAAATCCGGTGATGATTACAGTGCGATAATGCTAAAAGCGCTGGCCGATCGTTTGGCCGAGGCATTGGCCGAGGCATTGCATTTACGAGTGCGGCGGGAGTGTTGGGGGTATGCTCAAAATGAGCATTTCGAACCAAGGGATTTAAGCAGGGAGAAATACCAAGGCATACGGCCGGCTCCGG
>JAKITZ010000243.1 GCA_021647805.1 Robiginitomaculum sp. | reverse complement strand
GGTCGGCAGAAAGTGTGTCATGATACGTGCAAGCTACTATATCTGCCGAGCGTTTGTTATGGTTTTGCAGTGCACCTTGGAATAAACTTCTAAATATGACTTGTATTCCGCTTAGAAACCGCTGGTTAACACCATCGCCCTTGCAGATGGTGCCTTCATGATTTGGTTGAATGCTTTGTTGTAAAGCAGAGTTGCCGAAACCCCATTGGATAGCCATCGTTTGTTTATTTAATCCAGCAGCTGGTTGCTTACAATTGCTCTCTAAATCCTGACAGAGCATTTGATAGATTAAGAATGCAGCCATCAATTGTTCATCTTTGTCATAAGCTTGGTAGGCAAAGTTTGGTGAAATTGGTATGTGAATTCCTGCGGAACCTTGACCTGCGGGAAATGCAGTTCTCAATTTTGTAAAAGCTGGATCTGACGGGCTAATAGGGCCTAAAATTAACGGTATCGCCTGGCCTTTAGAGTTCACGGCGGCTTTTTTTAACTGCGCAGCAAATTCCCCTGTGTATGCAGAGGGGTCTAATGTTTGCCCCCAACGGGCAGCTAATGTTTCTTCTGGGCAATTAAGCGTTGATCCGAGGTTTCTATGGCATTTTTGAAGTGTGTAATAATAAAAATCAAGAAAAATAATCTTTGGATCAAAGTTTGCAAGGTGTGTGACCAGATCTATTTGCGCCTGGTAAGTTAATGGCCAGTAATCAATATTATTTCTTGATAAAAACGAAGATTGAATGAGGACATTAGTAATTAGTTCCTGCCCCTTGCGATGTACACCGCCATAGGTAGGGCTTAAGGCTGAATTTAAGGCAGACGATGTTGCGTTATCAGATCGTTCTTCAATTCCAAATGAATCGAATAAATCTATTGCAACTCCAAACAAGAATATAAAACTTAAAACCACTATTGGTCGTGTAGCTAACCAATTTTTAGTCAAAATTCCTAAAAATCTCGCAGCACCACCGGGTAAAACAACCGCCGCCGGAGTTTTCTGTTTTTCTGTTTGTGTAGCATTATCTTGGCTTTTGTCGTCCACATTATCTCCTATAGCAGATGTATTTTTTAAACAATTAAAATGTCGTGAGCAAGTGGATAATGATCAAGCCAGAGCCCGAACCCTTCATACCTGAACCGCAAATTACCGAAACAGAAGAAGCCGACCCGATGAGTGCATTGATAAGTTCTTTGTCGGAAAAACTAGAATAAGCTACCGAGCTGGTTTATACTTGGGCTTTGAGCAGTAATTTCATAAGAGCAAATAGATGATCCAGATTAGTTCCAACTTTGATAGCGGTAATATCGAGGTAATATCGGCCAATAACCCGCTCGATATTCGCCTTAATATCCGCAAAGATAATAAGTCTGAATTTTATCAATGGTTTCATTTCCGGCTTTCCGGTGTCAGGGGACAGTCTTGTTCAATGGTCATCGAAAATGCCGCGGGTGCGGCCTATGCTGGTGGCTGGGACAATTACCAAGTTGTTGCTTCTTATGATCGTCAATATTGGTTTCGGGTGGATACTGATTATCAGCAACAAAAGTTGCAATTTGAACTTACACCGGAATATGACACAGTTTGGTTTGCGTATTTTGCCCCGTTTTCTCATGAGAGACATCAAAACCTGATCGCCGAAGTTCAAGGTGCGCAGCGGGTTAGTTTGATCAATCTTGGTTCGACCTTGGACGGCAGGGATATGGATCTGCTGCAGTTTATCGGCGATGGTGATGGCAAACGCAAAAAAATATGGTGCATTGCCCGCCAACATCCCGGCGAGAGCATGGCCGAGTGGTGGATGGAGGGTTTTCTTGCCCGCCTTGTTGATGAAACCGATCCGGTGGTACGAGAAATATTCAAACAGGCGGATATTTATGCAATTGCAAATATGAACCCAGATGGTTCAGTGCGTGGGCATTTGCGAACCAATGCAAGTGGTGCAAATTTGAACCGCGAGTGGCAAAACCCAACAATGCAGCGCTCACCGGAAGTATTTCTTACACGGGGAAAAATGCAGGCTACTGGCGTTGACTTCTGTCTTGATGTGCATGGTGATGAAGCCTTGCCATACAACTTTATTGCTGGCGCAGAAGGCACACCAAGTTGGAATGATCAGCGGTCAAAACAATTAAACTCGTTCAAAGAAACATACGCAAAAATCAGCCCGGATTTTCAAACCAAAATTGGGTATCCGGTATCACCGGTTGGTACAGCAAATCTGTCAATGTGTACTAATTGGGTGGCCGAGGAATTTAATTGCTTGTCGATGACTTTGGAAATGCCGTTCAAAGATACTGTGGAAACCCCGGACGAAGAGCAAGGTTGGTCGCCGGAGCGTTGCCGGCACCTTGGCTCGGCCATGGTTGATACCATCTGGGCAAAGTTTCAAGATTTTTAGGGTTTGTATTGGTGGTAAATTCCGGTAACCTGTTGTTGATAACAGGCTTAAAAAACTAGGGGAAGAAAATGCAAGTGACAACACAATTACTGGCGCCGATGATGGTGCTCATTGGCTGGACATTATTAGTTTTGGTCTGGATGTATACCAAGCGTATTCCAGCAATGAAAAAAGCAAATATCCAGCCGGACGATAGTTTGACCAAAGACCTAAGCACTGCTTTGCCGTTAGATGCCAGACAGGTGGCGGCAAATTACAATCACTTAATGGAACAGCCGACGATTTTTTATGCGGCAGTTATTGGCATTACCGTGATGGGTCATGTGGATCAGGTGGCAATTTACAGTGCCTGGAGTTATGTCGGTTTGCGCGTCATTCACTCTTTGGTGCAAAATACCTATCACACAGTCATACACCGGTTTTTACTGTTTATGCTTTCTTCGGTCGTTCTTGGGGTGATGGTGGTTCGCGAATTGCTGAAATTATTTGTTTGAGGCGTAGCTCTTGAGGACTCTTTAATGTCCTATCGCTTCGCTACTTGAGGACTCTTTAATGTCCTATCGCTTCGCTACTTGAGGACTCTTTAATGTCCTATCGCTTCGCTACTTGAGGACTCTTTAATGTCCTATCGCTTCGCTACTTGAGGACTAGCCAACGGAGGGGGCGTTTAACTGCCACTCCCCCGACCGTCATCATCCGATTTATTCGGGTGTGGACTCACGTTTGAAGTGC
>JAKITZ010000242.1 GCA_021647805.1 Robiginitomaculum sp. | reverse complement strand
CGATTATTTCATAAAATCAGGCCGCTGCGACCTAGGCGTTGCCTGGAAAGAAACCAAAGACGGCGACAAACCCCTAAACTACATAAAAGTCCTACTAGACGGCCCGCTACTGGCAAAGCCAGTAAATGCCGCATTATTCGATCATGACGACGGCGCAGACCTCGTATGGTCACGGCCTAAGAAAAATTAGAGCAAACAGCACGACAACGTGCTAATTTTTATGCAGATTACAGAAAAATCAAAACAACGTCGATTAGAAAAGAACCTCCGCATTGTTGCGGAGGTAATAGCTCATGATGGATCCAAATATTGGGCGCTTTATGACAGATTGGACAATGAGCTAAAGAGCGTTAAAAAAAGGCGCAAAAAACTCCTAAAACATTTAAGCGAATAATTTTGCTTCTACACTAATGCTTCACGAGGAACTGGGTGAGCAATTTTTAGAAGTTGATCGCGCCGATATTCCAGAGAACCACCATCGCCATAAGATGGGCGGTTGTTTTTGTGACCCATCAAGGTGCACCGCAATGCATAATCCAAACCCGCCTCTAGCATTCTATCTTCAAATGAGTGCCGTATAGAATAAATCTTATGTGCAGGTGTTTCTAACAAATTGTTCTCTTTGAAATATTTCATCAAAGTATTTGATAAGTGAGTGTCTTTATCGAAATAACGTGGGAACCCGTCGGAATTAGACTTCATCGCTTCCAATGAAATACCGACTAATGGAATTTCTCGATTAGATGCGGTAGCCTTAACTTCACGATCTGATTTCTCTCGGATTTCAATATAAGGCACTTTGCCATTTAGGTGTATATTCTCCGGTTTTAGATTGCAAATTTCACTTGGGCGCGCACCTGTTTCAATCATAATCAGAACGACACCTTTAGCTTCGGCGTTGAGGCCTGCGAGTGCGTTTTTGGTAAGTATGGTGTTTCGCATCCAATCTATACTAAAGGGTGGTCTCTTGTTGGTTTTATCGTCTTTGAATGACAGGTTTCGAAAAGGGTTTGGACGATCTTCCTCACCGAGAAACGCAAAATATTCACGGTAGAGTGTCCTCATATTGCCGATGCGTCTATTCGCTGTATAAGGAGTTGGTCGTTTGCCATTTTCATCTCCGACTTTAATGCGATTAGCCCACCAATTTCTAAATTCAATGGCGTGCTCTCTCGTAATATCTGTCATGTTGATGTCACCAATTACCTTGATGAAATAATCAGTAGACACTCGCTTTGAATTTTCCCATGAGCGCCTTTGTGCAGGTGATTTTTTAAGTTGTGCATCAAACTCAATTTCATCCACATAAAGTTTAAAACAAGTGGACACGGTATGGTCATTGGGTTTAGGGGATTCGATACCACCGAGTAGCGCATCGGAAATTTGAACGGGGGGGTTTCCAGCATGGTCATATTTATCGGACAATGCTTCCACCCGGTCCAATATCTCATCGACAGATGTTTCATTGATAAGCTGGCTTGTTGTTTTATAGGTGAATCCATAGCCCATTGCTCTTAAAGAGGCGGCTTCGTATAATTGCTGTTGAACGAGTCGGGTCGTCTCACTTACGCCGCCTTTTTCAACGGCCTCTTGACTTAGGGCTGACCAATATAGATCATCCGCCTCAACCAGTGCGTCTCGGCGGCGGCGTGCTATCTGCAATGAGTCTGTATTTAAGGAATGCCGCACCAAAAGGCGCACCTCAATATGGCGGAATTTCTTAGGTACGCGGCGTTGGTAGTACCAAATATCGCCGCGCAGGATTAGTAAGCTGTTTAGTTTTTTTGTCATCATTCATGTTAAATGAATCTCACAAAGTACCCAAAATGAATCTCAAATTATAAAATTCTGGATATTAGGAGCCATTATTTAAACTAAATATAAGTAAAAACAAACACTTAGTCAAATCTAAATGGTAAATAAGTGGCTCCGCAAGCAGGACTCGAACCTGCGACCCATTGATTAACAGTCAATTGCTCTACCAACTGAGCTATTGCGGAATATTCACTTCTTCTTATCGGGTTGGTAACCCGCCTCATTTCGCCAAGCTGGCTGGGTAAGGTCGTGCCTAATAACACCAAGTCTAGCCATACGACAACAATTATTTTACGCTAAACTGAAGTTTTTTCCAACCACATAATCCATCTTGCTAATTAGGCAAAAAAAGTGGGAGCTCGAAAGCTCCCAAAGGTGTTAGGTGAATGGTGGGGTGTCTTCAAGAGAAGACCTGTTCTTTATTAACGAGTTTGGTTAAATAAAGGTTAACGTTGGCGATTATTTTTACATTTGATTCAGATTGATGAATCCTTTCATAACCAAATTTAATGTCCGCCGCTGGTGGAACCGGGTTTTATGGAGTAGTCTACGGCAATTTCGTAATCTGGATCATTGTCCGAATCAACGATTAACCGCCCTGCCCGCTTCAGCAATTTATGACAATCCCGGCTCAGATGGCGCAATTGTAAATGCTTGCCGCGCGATTTATACCGAAAAGCCAGAGCCTCTATAGCTTGTAGTGCCGATTGGTCAACAACGCGGCTGTCCATAAAATCGACAATTACATGGTCGGGGTCGTTGTCTGGATCAAACAAATCCGTGAAGCTTTCGATAGAGCCAAAGAACAAAGGTCCGTTTAATTTATATATCTTGCTACCGCTTTTGGTTGTTTCGGTGCGGGATTGCGTATGGGTCGCCGTACTCCAAGCAAAGGCGAGTGCCGAGACAATAACCCCGACGATGACCGCCGTTGCCAAATCGGTCAACACCGTAACAACTGTGACCAATATTATCACCAGCGCATCGGTGAGCGGGATTTTGCGCATAATGATCAAGGTGCGCCAAGCAAATGTACCGATCACCACCATGAACATGACGCCAACCAATGCGGCCAGCGGAATTTGTTCAATAATACTGGAGCCAAATAGAATAAATCCTAACAAGAACAAAGCCGCAGAAATACCGGAAAGCCGCGTGCGCCCGCCGGATTACACATTAATCATAGACTGGCCGATCATGGCACAGCCGCCCATGCCGCCAAAAAATCCGGTCACGACGTTCGCTACACCTTGAGCCGCACATTCCTTGCTGGCACCACCCTTGGTCTCAGTCATTTCCGAGACCAAGTTGAGAGTGAGCAAGGATTCGATCAGTCCAATGGCGGCA
>JAKITZ010000011.1 GCA_021647805.1 Robiginitomaculum sp. | reverse complement strand
TGCAACAACACCGCACCAGCAAATAGCAAAATACCCGAACCCACATGCATTACCAGATAGCGTATGCCAGCGGAGCGTGAAGCAATGGTTCCAGCCCGCCAGATAAGAAATACCGAAGTAATTGCAGTTAATTCCCAAAATACAAACAAGCTTAACAAATCGCCGGCAAATACCGCGCCCATGGCCGCGCCGCCATAGATCGCCGCCATTGCATCTTGCACTCGGTCGCGTTCATGAAGTGAGTAAATTGCGTTGATAAAGGCGGCTATTATGAAGATTAACGCCCATATTCGCGACAAACCGTCAAAGCGAAACGGCTCTAGATCAAGACCAATCGCGGCAATATGAATACCGCCATAACTACCAAAAACGCTTACCTGTAGCCATAACCACAAGGCCAAAACCGGCGCCGAAAGAGCTACAAATTTGCGTATCCGCCAATCGGGAATAAACGCCATCAAAACACCGGCAAGTATAAGCGCAAACGCCGGATTAACCGGCATGGCCAGAAGCTCAATCATCTGGCTCTCCATCTTCATAATAATCGTCTTTGCGGCCAGTTAACTTGCGCAACGGCCAGCCCATCATCACCACAAAAGTAAATGCAAAAAACCCAAAAATTGCATAAAAACCCAAAGTACCATCCAAGGCAAAATATGATTTTCGATAAACCAATAAATCAAGCAGGACAAAGCAAATAGCAAGTACAGCGATAAACCACATAAAGCTTCGTTGCGCCCAATTGGAACCTAGCCACAAAAACGGCCTTGCCGCCGGGTGGATACCATCTTCAACAGGCTTGGCTTTTTTAACTGCAGGTTTTTTAACGCTTGCCTTGGCTTTAACTTTACTTTTAGTAACGGGTTTTTTGGTGGCTTTAGGTGCTTTTGCCATTAGCTGCTTCCCTCAAATATTGGACGCAAATATTCCATAATAGGTTCGGCCATAAAAAATAACACCAATACCGAAATAGCAGTTAAAACCGGCGGAACCACCGTCAGTATTGGTGGTTTTGCCAAAACCGCATCTACATCAGGTTCCACATCCGGTTTTTTCAAAAACGCATTTACCGACACCGGCAATAAATAAACAATGTTCAGTAATGAAGACAAAATCAAAGCAATAACCAACCAACGATCACCCGGCTCGGTCATGCCCATGAACAATAATAATTTTGGCCAAATGCCAGCAAATGGAGGCAAACCAATTATAGACAAAGAGCCAACGAAAAATGCAACAAACACCCATGGCATTGTTTTGGCCATGCCGCCCATTTTTGAGATATTCACAGTCTTGTTGGCGCTATAAATAGCCCCGGCACACATAAACAAAGTGATCTTGCCAAAGGCATGCATGACGATCTGCAAAGCCGCACCCAATATAGCCAAAGGTGTAGCGATCATCACCCCCAAGGTAACATAAGACAACTGCCCGATAGTTGACCATGCAAGTCTGGCTTTTAGGTTATCTTTGGTCATCGCAATGACCGAACCAATAACAATAGTGATCGCAGCCAATATCGCTAACCAATGAGACACCGCAGATTCGCGAACCACATCAATACCAAACAAATAAACAACCATTTTCACCATGGTAAACACGCCGGCCTTTACCACCGCCACCGCATGTAAAAACGCACTAACCGGGGTTGGGGCAACCATGGCATTGGGTAGCCACATATGCACGGGGATCAAAGCTGCTTTGGCAATGCCAAAAGTATAAAGCACCAATAACACACCGATGAGAACATCCGACAAATGACCGCCAAGCAAACCACCGGCAACAAATTCCGTCGAGCCAGCAAATACTTGCGTTATAATCACCGCTGGTAATAACAGCCCAATGCTGGTGGTCATTAAAATTCCAAGATAAATCCGCCCACCACGACGGGCTTTTTCATCACCATTATGGGTAACCAGTGGAAAAGTGGACAAGGTCAAAATCTCGTAAAATATAAACAGGGTAAGCATATTACCCGATGCAGCCACCCCCATGGTTGCGGCAATAGCTACAGCAAAAAACGCAAAAAACCTAGTTTGGTCTTTGGCATTAGTGCCACGCATATAACCAATGCCATAAATAGTATTTAGCAAAAACAAACCACTGGCTAAGGCTGCAAACAATGCACCCAATGGCTCGAGCGTAAATGATAGTTCAAGACCACCGCCAATATCTACTAACAACCATGTTGGCCTTGCGCCTTGGCCAACAGCAATTACCAAAGCAATTACATTGGCCAGCAATGTAGCGCCCATGATAAGATTAACGCCGTCACGGATGTTTGGTGATTTTCCGGACATCAAAATGCCAACGCAACCAAACGCCGGGATCAGCAATAATAATACCAAGCCTATTTCAGGTGTCCAACTCATGACCCAGCCCCACCGATCAATTCATTAGCCGCAGTATTAGCCAGTCCCATTGGTAATGACGGATCAAAGAAGAACCAGACATTGGCGATCACCAACACATAAAGCGCAACTAACGGTAAAATCGGAGAACGAACAGTTACAACAGCATCATCTGCGGTTTTTGGCGGCTCTTGCAAATACATAACTTCGATCATCCTGCCAACATAGAAAATCGCCAGAACCGAGCTAACCACGATTGCCACCACAGCCCACCACCAGCCATTTTCCAATGCGGCGATAACTAAATAATATTTACTTATAAACCCGGCAGTCAACGGCACGCCCATTAATGACAGTCCGGCAATTGTTAACCCAGCGGCAGTTAACGGCATGGTTTTGCCAAGTCCGCGCATTTCACTTATCCGCACGACCCCAAGGCCAAGTCCGGCAATACCCACCGCCATAAACAAAGCACCTTTCATCAGTGCATGATTGAACAAATGAATTAGCCCCGCCGCTAGACCTGCAACGGTTCCCATGGAGAGGCCAAGCAACATATAACCAATTTGCGCCACCGAAGAATAGGCCAACAACCTACGCACATCAGACTGAAAGCTCGCTTGTACCGAACAAACTATCATTGCCGTTACCGCCATTGGTGCCAGTACATAATCAAACATTGCTGTTTCAAATGACTGTCCTGCGGAAAACACTGTATACAGAAAACGGATCAACATATAAAGCGCGACTTTGGTCGCAGTTGATGCCAAAAAAACACCGATCATTGACGGTGAAAATGAATAGGCATTCGGTAGCCATGTATGCAGCGGGAACATGGCGATTTTCAAACCAAGCCCGATAACGATAAAAGCAAAGGCCGCCCGAACCACACGGTCGCTGCCAGTTTCGGCCAGCACTCTGGAAATATCGACCATATTAAGTGTACCGGTCGCCATATATAAAAGGCCAACACCAATTACGAAAAAAGTTGCGCCGATAGTACCCAAAATCAAATAATTAAAACTAGCGGTCAAAGCCTGCCGGTTTTGTTTTGAACCCATAGCCACCAATACATAAGTCGAGATTGATGAAACTTCGAGAAACACGAACACGTTAAACGCATCACCAGTGATAGAAACACCGATTAAGCCGGCCACACAAATAAGGAAGGTTCCGAAAAACATCGCATGTTTATGCCGGTCTATTTCCTGATCTATAGTTGGCAATCCATAAAGCAAGGCCAACAGACCCATCGCCGAAACCAAGGTAATAAGCAAAACATTCAAAGCATCTATTTCAAACAAAATGCCCAAAGGAGAAACCCAAGCTCCCATTTCATAGGATATGTTTTCTCCGCTAAGAACGCCACTCAACAAAACTAACGAAAGTGAAAATGTCGCCAACGCACAAATTAACGACCAAGACCAAGCCAGTCGGCTGGATCCAAGCAACATGGCAATAGCCCCGCCAAGCAGCGGCACTACCACCACCAAGGCTGCAGCATTTGACAACAAAATTTCAAAACTCATGATGCATTGACCTCTGCTTTATACTCGGCGTCATCAATCGCATCTTCTTCTATCGTGCCATAAGCTTCGCGAATTCGCACCACCAGGGCAAGGCCAACGGCCAACGTCGCAACGCCAACCACAATCGCGGTTAAAATCAACACATGCGGCAAAGGATTAGAGTAAGCCACGCCCATCAATGGATCATACACACTTGCAGGATCCAAGGCAGTGACTTCGGGTATTTTAGCCAGCAAATCTGTTACTGTTTCTGCACTTTTTTCCCCAGCACTTTTTACAGCATCACCGTATTTGGCCGGCTTCTCGATAATTGGCGGTTGCGCGCCTCTTACCTTGCTCAACGAAATATACAATTGGAAAACTGATGTTTGAAACAGGCCAATGCCAACCAGTTTCTTAACCAAATTACCGGTTGAGATAACCACATAAAGACCAGTCATCATCAATGTGATGATCACCCAATAATTAAAATGTCCAACAAAAAAATCCACGTCTATCTACCAGTTCTGATCTTTTAATTGCCGATAACGACCGGCAAATCCGTAATAAATTGAAAGCATTACCGAAGCCACTGTCACCAAAACCCCAACCTCAATCATCAATATTCCCATATGTTGGGCATGGATTGTATCGCTCTGATCCAGCATATTATAATCAAGGAACTTACCGCCCATCAGAATAGTTATAACGCCGGTACCGCCGTAAATTAACACCCCAAGAGCCGAGCCAAACTGTACCAGTTTTGGTGGTATAGCTCTCCTCGTTTGATCCATGCCAAAAATCAGCGAATACAGAATAATAGCAGAAGCAAAAATCACCCCAGCCTGAAAACCACCACCGGGGCCATAATCGCCATGAAAATGTACATAAAGGGCATATAAAATAATGATCGGTATCAACATTTTAGCTACCACTTGCAATACGATGTGGTGGTTTAGTGCGTCAATTTGTTTTGTGGTCTCTTTTACTGCCGGCGGCTCATTAGCATCTTCGGCACTTTCGCCCGTATCTTCTACTTCGCCAGAACGAGAACGACGACTATCAATTCCCAAAATCAACATCACCCCAAGACCAGCGGTTAAGACCACAACCACTTCACCAAAGGTATCAAAACCACGATAGCTTGCAAGAATTGCCGTTACCACATTTGGTATTGAAATATCAGTAATAGTAGCCTTTAAATACATTAAACCAACATAGCTATTGGCCGGTGAATTAGGATCGCCAAATGCCGGCATATCAAATGTTGCATAAATTAAGGCAATGCCGGTAACGCCAACTATCAACAGGGAACCCCACCTTCGAATAGGTGTAGTTGGCTTGGCTTCACGCGAGGTGAGCAGCATTGCCCCCAGCATCAAGACGGTTGAAATACCTGCCCCTACCGCGGCCTCGGTAAAGGCCACATCGACTGCATCTAATGAGACAAACCAAGTCGCCGCCAACAATGAATACACGCCATACAACATGACAATTACAAATAAATTATTCAAGCGAACGATCGAAATTCCAACCACCAACAACATGCTGATCAAAATCAAATCAATAATTACAAAAATATCTATTGGAAAACTCATCTCCATAATAAATCAGTCCTCCTTAATATCGCGCGGATGTGGTGATTTAATAGTTCCCAGACGCGGCTTGATGCCGGCCTTATGAGCGGCATTTGCCACTGCATGGGTCGCAGTTGGCGATGTAAGGAATAAAAACACCCCGACCAGTGCCAGTTTAGCCGTAGTTTGGGTAAAACCTGACGAGACCATCATTCCACCTAGCAACAAAATAGTCGCCAATGTATCGGTAATTCCGGCAGCATGAATCCTGGCATAAAAGTCCGGCAAGCGCAGTACACCCAACGAGCCTATCAACATAAAAACAGCACCGGTAAACATCATCGATCCGGCAATTATATGCCGGATCAGCTCCAGGTCTGGCAGCCACTCGCTCATTCGTCTTCCCCTGAAACTGCCCGGCTCAAAGCCATTTGCGACAAGGCCACATCCAACGAGCGATAACGAAAGAATTTTAATACAGCGATAGTCCCAATAAAATTCATCAATGCATAAAGTATCGCAATATCAATCCCGTCCGGACGTTCGATCAAAAAACTAAACAAACATAAGAACAGCACGGTCTTAGTACCAAATGAATTTGCCGCCAATACCCGGTCATAGACCTGTGGCCCACGTAACAACCGCGCCAAGATCATTGCCATGGCAACGGTCATCATTAATGTTACAACGATAATCAAAACGATACGTGCCTTTCACCAACAGCCTTGGCGCACCGTCTGGCCATTTCGGCGAAATCCTCACGCGCCGTCATTTCTTTAATCAAAGTATGAACGATAATTTCATCATCATCGATATCAATACTTACCGTGCCCGGCGTTAATGTAATAGAATTGGCAAACAAGGTTCGGCCAAAAGATGATTGAGGTAGGGTTTTGACCCGTATAAGCCTCGGAGTAAGCACCATATCTGGCCGCAAGATAACTGCGCTAATGGTAATGCTGGATTTAACAATTTCTATCGCAAGCCAGCCCCAATAGGGCAATAGAGCGAACATTCGTAAATATGGCACAGACTCATTATCAAGTATTCGCATACGCCAAGCAACGCCAATAGATATGAACACTGAAAGAACGCCCAATGACAACAATAACGGTTTATCGAAATACCCTGACAAGGTCAGCCACAACACAGTTAGTGTAGCAATCAATAAAATTTTATACCCCATAGTCCCCTCGACATTGACCCGACTCGTAGTCGATCAGTGGCGAAAGATAATAATCAAGGAAATCCTGAATACCAGCGTTTTCGGATTCTAAACGCGTTTTTTTGATTAGAATTAGACCCGAGAGCCAAAAACCAATGCCGCACTGCGTTCTGAAACACTCAATTCGCTAACATCACCAACATCATTGTCGCGTATGCGGCGACGTAAATCACTGGACAAAGAAGAACTAAGCGCCCAGTTCCAATAACGTAAAACAGTTTGCGCCTTATTTGATGACATCGTATCAAAAATGTATTGCACCCGATCAAACCCCGGATCACTTTGCAATTCTTCCAAAGTACACCTACGCATGGCAACCCACAGTTTTCCCAAATAGTCACGTTTCAAACCGGTAGCTTTGCATAAAATAGCTACAGCCTCACCACCGGTATCAGCAAGTATCCGCGCACCGGTAATTGGCTTGATACCACTAAGGTAAGAAATCTCGCCAGCAATATTAGCATCCATTTTCACCACGGCTGCATCAATCGCGCCCTCAAGACTATCATAAGGACTTTTATCAATCGCTGCTCGGTTACGCTGCCGGCGCTCAATAAATTGCATGGCTTTTCTGGCCAATGGGTCTTGCCAGTTTTCAGCAACCACCATCTCGAACACATCTGATGCGGTTTCTTGCATAAGCACCCTATCAACCGAAAACCGCAAAAAAATTCGTTTACGATCTTCACTGTTAGCCCACCAAAACAAGGTCAGACCTTGCGATGGGCGCAATTCCGGACGTGCCAACAAAAATGAACACAGATCAGTATGCGCTCTGGTTAACTCAACCAAGCTTTCCAAAGAGCGGTTCGAAAGCCGCGCTTTGGGGTTACGCAATAATGCCTTAGCCACGTCTGCCTCAGCATGCGAAGTTAATTCTTCGGCCAATAGCTCGCTTACCTGTTTTCGCTTGGCGATTAACAACCGATGTTGAAAGCCGCCATGCATCGAAGCAGCTACAAGATCAGCATCGGAAATAGATACGCTTTTTTCTAAAACTGGCGCTGCTATTTCAATTTTGTCGACGGCTAGCATTCGCAAAAGCAATGGTGGAGCATCTCCAAGAGCAGCAACTCTTTTTGCACATTTTTCCCGTAACACCGGCTCGGCTTCACGCAAAATATCCATCAGCAAGTCACCAGACATGTGTCGCTCAACCGGCGAAATGCGACTTTCGGGTAAACAGACCAAATCCGATAACCGCTTTATTAGCGTCGAACGCGCCCTGCCAATAGACGCAGCGCTTTGGTCGGTAGTGTCAATGGCAGCAACAGGTCGCATTCGTCTCATTTCTCAATTTGAAGAACATAAGATGGCAGTCAAACAAGGCTTGGTTAACTATCCGTCACTAAATTTGCGAAAAACGGCTTACTCGCGACTTTTCCGATCCACAGAAATTACCGCTAATGCTACGATAAATGAACCCACGGCCATAAAAAACAGCATCGAGCTTTTTACATAACTTCCATCGGGTGTGAATGTCACTGGCGCATTGATACCTAAAAATGGCGATAGATGAAAGACTAATGCTCCACCAATTATCGCTGCCGCCAACAATGCTCCGTATTTTCGCTTGGCCGGCCATAACAATAATAAAGCGGCAATGATTTCCATTACTCCGGTTAGAATTCGGATCACTGGCTCAAACAAAGCAAATCCGGTAGTTTCACCCAGATACGAAAACACTGGGTTAGCGCCAAGGAATTTTTGCACCCCCATGAAAATCAAGAATAAAGCCAATATGATTGACAACAATAATAATAGTTTTTTCATGATCGTATTTCCCCAAAGAGTATTATACTACAAATTGCCATTGCTTGGCGAAAATAACCAGTAACAATTTCGTCAGGGAAAAATGACCAAGAAAACCTTAACCGAACAACAAAGAAGCATTGCTAGAGAGCAAGCAACGGAGCCGCCATTTAGCGGCTCTTGGCTTGATGAAAAACGTAATGGGGTTTATTTGTGTGTTGCTTGCGGGCATGAACTGTTCAGCAGTGATAGCAAATATGATAGCGGATCCGGCTGGCCTAGTTTTTGGAAACCAATAAATGATCAAGCTTTGGGATCAACTACTGATACAAAATTGGGTATGACAAGAGTTGAGGTTCATTGCGCCAAATGCAAAGCCCACATGGGGCATGTATTTACTGATGGTCCAAAGCCAACCGGATTAAGGTATTGCGTTAATGGTAGTGTGCTTGATTTTAAGCCCAAAAATTAATCACGCAAATAACCCATATCAGGGTTTCCTTTGCGCCAAATGACATTGTCCATCATAAAGTGGTGAATGTTGATAAAGCCGGTGATTGTAGCAAAAAATATCGTCGGCCCCAGCAAGCCCTCATCCCAATATACATTCATATCCAGCCAGTTTGGCGCTAAATGAAAACCAACCCAGCCCATAAATAATGCAATCATTGCAATTACGACTAATTGTTTGAATACTTTTGACTTTGAAGGGCTGTTTTGCGCTGCACCTATTGCCCTGTTTTTCTCCAACAGGTAAACAAAAAACAAGTACTGCACCGAATGCAATGCCGGGATTAGATAGCTAAAAGCTTCGTTAACATTCGTCCAAACCACCCAAAGATAAAGAGTAATAAACAACCCGAACAATGGTGCCAAAGGCGGAATTTGCCTCGCCAAAACAAATTTACGAACCAAAACACCGATCGCAGCAATGCCTGATAGCAAGAACAACGCAAACATGACATCGATTGGTAATTGCCCAAAACCAACCGCCATGTGTTCAACGCCATCAGTTTCAAAGGGCAAACGCTCGGCCATCGGCATTGACCACGCATAAACCCAAGTAATTAGGCAATGGGCAACAATAAGACGGCTTTCCAACGGCGAATAATAAACCTTTCGCCGAGCAGAAAGCACGACAAGCACACCATAACCTTGCTTCACATAATGCCAACCGACCAGAATGAACATTAATTGCATCAGACCAGCAGCCATCGCCGCCGAAGAAAAAGCAAAAATTCCACCGATCCATAACAGTAATAATATTGGTAAAATCACACCAGCAGCCAAATACCTTATTTGCTCAGGTCGTTGATAACCATTTCCGGTTAGTTTGGCAGTAAAGTCACGATAGAAAATTTGATACGTCACCATGAAATGCGGATCATTGATAATATATGCTAGCCAGAAACTGGCCACAGCAACCATTCCAAGTCGCGCCTCATTACCATCAGGAGCAAATATAAAGGCCAGTGGTAATAACAATAAAGACAAACCGCCTGCAGCAAAGAACTCAATAACTCTAGCCCCGTCAGGTCGTTTGAGAGGATTTGCAAAACGAGGTCGTTCAAATTCCGATATTGCCATTTATAGATATGTCCTTGCTCTTAGGTTTTTCAACGATAAGTTTCTGGATACAGAATCACCGCTTTAGCTTAATAAAGTGCGAAAGGTATTTCCTATGGGCAAATGGCCGCAGATAACTCCCCCAATGGCAAAAAAGTCACCAGTGTCACATTACCGCCATGGGCAGGACTTCGCCGACGACTATCACTGGCTACGGGACGAAAACTGGCAAGAAGTGGTGCGCAACCCCAAAACCCTGGACAAAGAAATACGTGAGCATTTGCAAGAAGAAAATAAGTACGCAAAACAAATGCTAGCTGGAACAAAAACTCTGGTACAACAATTAATTACTGAAATGAAAGGCCGTATGACCGACGAGTTACAACATGTACCAGCAAAAGACGGCAATTGGTTTTATAACAGCAAATATTTGCCCGGTTCAGAACACCCACAATTTGTAAGGTACCCAATACTCGGCGACAAGAAACCCGACTTGAGCAATGAGCAAGTCTTGCTAGATTGTAGCAGTCGCGCAAAGGCAAGCGACTTTTACCAACTTGGAGCATTCGCCCACAGCCCTGACCATAACAAGGTCGCTTGGTCAGAAGATGTTAAAGGATCAGAGTTTTTCGAAATATTTACCTGCGATTTGGCAACATCAAAAATCAGTAAAACCGGCATTTGCACGGCCTCTGATGATTTGGTTTGGCTAGCGGATAGTTCTGGGTTTTTGTGGATATGGCGCGATGAAAACAGTCGCCCGAAACAAGTACGACTTCATGTATTGGGAACAGATACAAGCACAGATCAAGCATTATACACTGAAGCTGATGATGGGTTTTTTCTTGGGCTTGATCAAACTTCAGATCACAAATACGCCTTGATTAACTGTAACGACCACCAAACATCTGAAATTTGGACGATTGACCTTACCTCCGCAAAAGCCAAGCCACATTGTTTGTGGCCCCGACAAACCGCAATAGAGGCTGATGCTGAGCATTTAGATGGTGTGTTCACATTACTCACTAATGCCAATAACGCCAAAGATTTCCAAATTATACGAGTTTGCGCCACCGACCCAAGCCATGATAAACAAGAAATTCTTGTACCGCACAAACCCGGAATACTGATACTTGGGCAACAACAATTTTCCAAATTCCATGTTCGTGTCGAGCGCGAAAATGCACTTCCAAGAATAATCATCCGCCATGAAGAAGACGGCACAGAACAGCAAATTAAATTCAACGATGCAGCTTATGCATTGGGATTAGAAGGTGGGTTTGAATTTGATACTAAGACTTTGCGTTTTGCAATATCCAATCCATCAAGACCGCAAGAGGTTTATGATTATAATATGCGCTCACACTCACGGAAACTTCTGCAACAACAACAAATACCCTCTGGTCACAATCCCGATAATTACGAAGTGAAACGCATTTATGCACCGGCAAATGATGGCCAGATGATACCAGTTACCCTGCTTAGTCGCCGCGATAATCAACCAGATACATCAAGGCCATTACTACTTTATGGCTATGGCGCTTATGGTTATAGCATACCAGCAAGTTTCAATAGCAACAGATTATCATTGGTTGATCGCGGATTTGTTTTTGCTATAGCCCACATTAGAGGCGGCAAAGAAAAAGGCTTTGACTGGTATGAAAAGGGACGGCGAGAACACAAAGAAAATTCTTTTACTGATTTCATCAATGTTGCCGAACACCTAATTAACCAAGGAATTACTGAGCAAGGAAAAATTATCGCCCAAGGCGGCTCTGCCGGCGGCTTGCTAATGGGAGCGGTGGCTAATTTACGCCCAGATCTATTTGCAGGGTTTATTGCCCAAGTTCCATTTGTCGATGTCTTAAACACAATGAGTGATGAAACTTTACCGCTTACTCCACCGGAATGGCCAGAATGGGGAAACCCTATAACCAACCTTAACGACTGTCAGTTGATTGCCAATTACTGCCCGATCACCAATGTAAATAACCTAGCCTATCCACCAATTTTTGCCACAGCAGGACTATGTGATACTCGTGTTACATGGTGGGAGCCAGCAAAATGGATTGCGACTTTACGCGACAAAGCACCTAAGGAGGGGCCGTATCTGCTTAAAACAGAAATGAGCGCTGGTCACGGCGGAGCATCAGGGCGTTACGCTGGACTACAAGAAGTTGCAGAAGCCCAAGCATTTGCCTTACATGTTGTGGGGAAATAATTGCGCCAGTCGTTTATTTATTATTTTTACGCTTAACTTTAGGAAAGATAATCGCCACTCGCAAACCCTTTCCCTGACCGATATTAGACCCCGGCCCGTCTTCTATCACAAGCTCTGCAGAATGGATCTCCGCTATTGCCTTTACCAGCGACAAACCAAGGCCACTTCCTTGTTTAGAACGACTACTTTCAAGACGAACAAAGCGTTTTATTATCTCTTCGCGTTGCTCCTTTGGCACACCTGGACCGGTATCAGTCACCGATATTTCAACATTTCCAGCACGGGTTTTACGAAGACGCAAAACAATACCGCCATCTGTATCCGTGTATTTAACTGCATTATCTACAAGATTTGAAATAGCTTGAGCCAACAACCCTTGATCGGCTTTGATCTGTAAGCCGCTTTGCACCTCATGGCTAAAATTTCTGCCTTCTTCTTCGCATAAAGGCCCATAAAGATCAGCAATATCTTCTACAAGCAAAGCCGGGTCAATCATTTGGAAAACACTCCTTTGTTCACCGGATTCCAACCTTGAAATACGTTGAATGGAATTAAAAATAACCAGTAATTCGTCAACGTCATTCATTGTAGCCA
Organism: Robiginitomaculum sp.; assembly: GCA_021647805.1. GTDB lineage: Bacteria > Pseudomonadota > Alphaproteobacteria > Caulobacterales > Maricaulaceae > Robiginitomaculum_B. The sequence goes on along the minus strand of JAKITZ010000011.1, from coordinate 6,518 downwards.
AGGACAATTCCGAAGGATTATCTCCTTGTTCTCTAATTGACTGCTCTAATCTAGCGCGCATTCGGGTCAACGGAGAACGTAAATCATGGGCAATAGAGTTGCCCGCATACATACTAGCCGCCATCAAGCTTTCAATCCGGCTTAGCATCTGATTAAGGTTTAGCGATAATTCATCAAGCTCGTCATTGGTGTTGTTTCTTGGTGCTCTGCGCTTTAGGTCTCCGGCAATAACATCTCTGGCCACAGCATTTAATGCTTCGATACGTGCTGCAAACCTGCGACTTATCAATGCGCCAGAAAGTAAGCCAAGCACCAGAATCAACCCGGCTCCAATCCACATAGCTTTGAGAATTTGACCGGCAATTTGCGCCTGATCTTCTATATCAGCAGCTACCAATAGCAAATAATTATTTGGTAATTTTACTAATTTTGCTCGCGCTCTATGCTCGACAGCGCCGTCATCGAAGTTTTCTTCGAGACGATAAGTAAAGCCAAAAAACCCAAACTTGTCAGCTGCGTTACTTGGTAAACCATTCAAATTTCCAGAAACTCTTTCTCCGGACGCACCTGTAAAAAGGTAAAGATAAGGGCTTCTAGCTGCACTACGTTCTACAACACCGCGATTGACCCCATTGATCCCGTTTAAGCGATAAAGAACGGTTAATGAATCAATTTCCTGCGCAAGCAAGTTCTCTGTCTGGCGGGATAAAGCACCCGCTGTTGATTGATATACAAACAACAATAAAACAAATGTAGAAATGGCAAACAAAAACGCCACAAACAAAGTAATACGAAATGTGGTGGTTCGGTAAAATGCAGGTAGTTGTTTCATGCCTGCAAGCGATAGCCTGCACCTCTGACCGTGTGAAGTAGCGGAGTGGAAAATTCTTTATCTATTTTTGCCCGCAATCTGGAAACATGGACATCAATCACATTAGTTTGAGGGTCAAAGTGATAATCCCATACTTTTTCCAACAACATAGTTCTGGTTACAACTTGGTTGGCATTTTTCATTAAATACTCTAACAACCGAAACTCTCTTGGTTGCAATAGAATATTTATTCCAGCCCGGCGAACGGTTCTAGCCAGTAAGTCCATTTCCAAATCACCAACTTGAAGGCTCGTCTGGATAGCTTCTGGGTCGCGTCTACGAGCCAGAGCTTCCACTCTGGCTAGAAGTTCAGCAAAGGCATACGGCTTGGTTAAATAATCATCGCCACCAGCTTGTAGACCCTCAACACGGTGATCAACATCACCAAGTGCAGATAAGATTAGAACAGGTGTAGATACTGCATCTTCACGCAATGTCGATATAACCGATAATCCATCACGCAATGGCAACATGCGATCAACAACCAAAACGTCATAGTCTGCGCTTCTGGCCATCTCCAGACCAATTTCACCATCTACTGCGTGATCCGCAAGATGCCCTGCCTCAGACAAACCTTTTTGGATATAGCCTGCAGCTTCTAAATCATCTTCAATTATTAGTAAGCGCATATCGCTATCTCCTGCTATTCTTTATCCAAACGAAGAGCAGTGTATGTTTGCCCCCGCTCAGTACGAACCAAAAGCCTAATGGCTTTCAAACCACGGGTACGAGCTTTTTTCACCGCATTATCGAAATCTTCTGGCGAAAAAACATCCAAATTGTTTGCTGAAAGAATTGCACTTCCGGCACGAAAACCCTTGCGCGCAGCCTGGCTGCCAGACTCTACCCTTCTAATAGCAACACCACGATCATCAGAAATACCCAACTTTTCACGATCGTCAGCATTCAATTCGTCGAGATACAAACCAAATTCATTTTTGACATCAGCTTTTGACTCTGGCTTTGGATTTTCTAGTGCATTGTCATCACGCTTACCTATTGTCACTCGAATGCTTTTGCTTTTACCATTTCTGACTATAGAAAATTTAGCTTTATGCCCGACAAACAAATCCCCTACTCGGCGGGTTAAATCACGCTGATCTTCAATATCCGCTCCATCTAACTTTAAGATAATATCACCGTCTTCAAAGCCAGCCTTTTTCGCAGGGCTATCTTTTACAACAGAAGCTACCAAGGCTCCTCTTGATCTAGCAAGCCCCTGACTTTCCGCCAAATCTTGATCAACACTTTGGACAGATACTCCCAACCAGCCTCTGGTAACAGAGCCTTTTTCAATCAACTCTTTGGTGATTTTGGAGGCTAGACTAGCAGGAACTGCAAAACCAATACCGATGTTACCACCAGATGGAGAAAGTATTTGTGAATTAACACCAATTACATTGCCATATAGATCAAAAGTAGGGCCACCAGAATTACCTCGGTTTATCGAAGCATCTACTTGCAAGAAATCATAAGCACTACCGCCTATCTCCCGCCCTGTGGCAGAGACTATTCCTGCGGTTGCTGTTCCGCCCAAACCATATGGATTACCAACCGCAACCACCCAGTCACCAACCCTTACTTTTACTTTGTCAGCGAATTTAACATGGGTGAATTTCTTTTTTCCTTCAATCTTCAGTACAGCAAGGTCTGTCCGTTGATCTGAACCTATCAACTTTGCTTCAAACTCTTTCCCGTCAGCAAAGCTAACAGTGATCTCGGTTGCTTTGTTAATAACGTGATGATTAGTAACAATATAACCATCATCTGAAATAAGAAACCCGGAACCTAATGAGCGTCCTTCACGCGGAGCAGGGTTTGGCCCTTGATTAAGACCAGGCATTTGTCGCTCAAACCATTGCCGAAACTCCTCAGGAACACCCTCCATACTACCCACTCTTGCTGCTGCGGATTGCTCGCGGATAACAACATTGATTGACACAACAGCGGGGCTAACTTGTTCAATAAGGTCTGCAAATGATACTGGCGATCCAGGCTGTAACATCCCTAACAATGGAATAGGTCTAGTTTCCGCTATCGCTGGGGAAATGCTCATTGCACCAACCAAAACCAAAGAGGTCACACTTGCATAAATTAAATTTCTTGTTTGTTTGACTATCAACACTTTAACTAAACTCCATGATCAAATAAATTATAACCAGCCGATAAGTAATATGGCTTTTACTATGTTTCCCGAAGATTACGAGTTTATTACATATCAGCAATAATTACTATATTTATAGAGCACCGCGCCAAACAAAACCACAATTAGAGATATTATGCAGCCGAAGAAGTTGCCGAAGCGCCTCTTCGACTTAAAACACTGGCAGCGTCATCACCATAAAACGCCTGCGTTATTTTCACCAATACAGCAAAGTGACTTTGCAACTGCTCCACATCAACATCTCCGGGATCTGCTAACATGGCTATCAAGTTGTTTTCCTGCTCCCGAAGCCTATCTTCTATTACTGTGGTCACACTGTCACGAGCAGCGGAAAACCCGATCCTAGACGCATAAGTAAATACCGAATTAAGTAGTTGCGTACTTAAAACAACCTCCTTGACCAGATCAGCATCCAATTCAACGCTTGTATCAGCCCTAGTCAGGCTTCCACCAAGAAATGACTTCAACCTTGCCCTAGGTAAAGCTTTATCTATGACTTTCCACGCTTGATTGGTGCGCCTAGTCCAGAACTGAACTGCTCGGTTTGAGATCCCATACAGCCTTTTTCCCCAACTACTATCAGAGCTAATATCAAATTCCTCTATTGAACCCGCAATAATATTGCCAAACCGCTCCAAATCCTCTGCAATCTTCTCAACCTGCCCAAATTCAGTGAGTTCCAGATCGGCACTTGAAAGAAGCGCATCAGCCTCATCAAGCAAAACTTCAACAATTACATTCATATCTGTATTTATGATCATCAGGTCTGAGTTCTGCCGGGAAAGACGCTCTATTGCCCGAAGAATTTGTTGTGGGTAGCGAAGCCGTGTTTTAAGAAAAAATAATAGAAAAGGAGTTATGTCAGGCTCATTTTCCACCAACAAATCATTTAAATCACGAAGCGGTAATAAATATCGATCATCAAGATCCTTAATTCTCATCGGTAACTTTGATACCAGTTCTCCGATTTCTTCAGCAAAAGCCATCACCGTAAAAATCAAACGAATTCGAGAAATATTTTCCTCACCGAACTGCAAGGACAGCTTCTCCATACCACCTTCTTTCTCCCATAATACACGGAGCATTTCTGAAATTTTAGTTTGGTGTCTACGTAAAGAAGCTGCACCATCTTTCCAGCTACTTGCTAATTCTGGTTTAGTATCAGAAATATACATTTCCCATATATTACGCAATAATTCAAAAGATACCTGATCGGCTCGAGTAACGCTTGTTACTACCAACTCTGAAACTGGATAAAATAATTCCCGCAGTTCTGGTTCAGATATTTTAGTTGGAAAAAGACTGAGCAAAACATCAAATGGCAGCGATGTATCACCGCTATTTCTTGCGCTCTCGAATGTATCATACAGGCGAGCGGTTATGCTATTGGGAAGCGATGAAAAAACTGCCCGTAATTGTTTTTGCTTTGCCAATGCAATGGTCATTATGCCAGAATCGCCTTTAATTAGACGTGCATTATCCTATAATATTACTTAACACCTTATTTATAAGACTGATTTTCTACTGGCAGCTGGGATATCCAGCTTTACGCGTAATCCTCCAAGAGGGCTTTTCTCTAATTTTAATTTCCCACCGTAAGCCCCAACAAGGTCATTTACGATAGACAACCCCAGACCTGAACCTGGCGTTGCCTCGTCCAAACGCTCACCACGCTTTATAACCATTCCTCTTTCTTGCTTATTCAGACCCACCCCATCGTCATCAACTATTATTTCCAGCCGTTGGTCATCATCAAGCCTTGCCGTAACGACCACCAGTGATTTAGTCCATTTACAGGCATTTTCCAATACATTGCCCAATAACTCGTCCAAATCCTGTTTTTCACCTCTAAATACCAAGTCATCAGAAACTGAACTTTGAATCTTTATGTTTTTATCAGAAAACAATTTATTCAAAGTGCGGCATATATCAGTAACACTTTTTTCAACCGGTGTTCTTGAGCCCAATGCTTGGGCTCTAGTGGCCGCGCTGGCGCGACGTAAATGATGATCAACCTGAGTAGCCATGCTTGAAGCCTGCCGCTGAACAAGCTTGGAAAGCTTAGAAGATGACCCAGCAGACTCATTCAAAATTACCGAGATCGGGGTTTTCAAAGCATGGGCTAAATTACCCACATGGGTTCTAGCACGAACAACAATTTCCTTATTATGCCGCAAAAGAGTGTTTAACTCAGTAGCTAAGGAGAGAAGTTCTTTCGGATAAGAACCCTTTATTTCTTCGCTATAACCTTCTCTGACATCGGCAATTTCTTGTTCCATTTGGTAAAGAGGCTTTAAGCCATAACGCACTTGAAAAAATATCCCCAACAACAAGCCAGCGCCAAACATTCCCAATATTCCCACAACCGCTAGCCTGAACCGTGAAATTTCCTGATCGCCCGGCCTTCGATCCGCAGCAGCTGTAATAATCAAAACCGTAGTTTGATCAGGCAACTGAAACGCTTTGGTCAAAGTGCGCATAGGTTCACCAATCGGCCCGGGCATAGACTGCTTAATCGCCTGCCCCCGATTGGCATTAGCATTAAGCAATAACTGATCGCTCAGTTCCAGCTCAGCATCAAATAACGAATCTGATCGCAAAACAATTCGTGGTGAGTCATCAACGATTTTAGCTATTTGCCAATAATGCCCGGAAAAAGCGCCAAGAAAAAACTAAACGCAATGCTCGAAGCCCTAGTGGTTACCGAGCCTTCGTAAATTCCCATAAAGAAAAAACGCGTTAAATCGTAAAGCGACAAACCATCAGAAAAGGGGATGGGGATATGCTTTGATTGCCGTACCACAAACAGCCAAATCAACTTTAATTTTCTGATTAAATTTTTCAAATTACATCGCTTTTAAGCTAATATCTAAACTTTTTACGCTGTGTGTTAGCGCACCCACACTAATAAAATCCACACCACAATTGGCATAATTTTTCAGGGTGTCTAAGGTAATACCGCCACTCGATTCCACCTCGTATTTTTTGTTAATTAATTTTACGGCAATTTCCGTCTGCGCGGGAGTGAAATTGTCCAACATAATGCGGTCAATCCCGCCCACGGCAAGCACTTTTTGCAGCTCTTCTAAGTTTCGGGTTTACACCTCAATTTTTAAATCTTTGCTGTGGTCTTTTAAATATTTTTTGGTTAAACCGATGGCTTGTTCAATACCTCCGGCAAAATCTATGTGATTGTCTTTCAGCATAATCATATCATATAATCCAATCCTGTGGTTAACTCCGCCACCGAGCGCAACCGCCCATTTTTCTAGATGTCGCAAGCCCGGTGTTGTTTTGCGGGTGTCTAACACTTTTGTGGATGTATGCGCAATAGCAGCCGCGTAAACGCTAGTTTGCGTGGCAACTGCACTTAAATGTTGCATACAATTAAGTACCAAACGCTCGCCACTTATCAAACTTATTTTTGCGCCCGTGGCATAAAAACCATTGGTGCCTTTTTTTACCCGTTCCCCATCGTTATAA
>JAKITZ010000010.1 GCA_021647805.1 Robiginitomaculum sp. | reverse complement strand
GCGCCAGAAAAGGTCGATAAATCCTTGGCGGTTGTCTAGCTTTTTGACCGCCTCCTCATAGGTGGCAACACTGCGCCTAGGCTTGCCAAACACATGGAAAAAATCATTGTAAAAACTTTGAGTTTCGCCTTTCTCATACGACGCATCGACCCACTCACCAGCAAATGCTTTGGCACGAATCCTAATTTCATTCCAGCTAAGACGCATGGTGGTGGTTCCCCTCTTTTGCCGATCAATCTACGTGATTGGGCGGGTATGTCACCTAGTTTTGCGCCGAGCAGTAGGGTAAGAGACAACACAAGGGTTTTGGTCAAGGGTGCATAAGGGTCTCGTTTGCAATGCTGCTCGATACTTAATTAGCAATCATTGGCAAAGATGTTACCTGCACCAAGGGTTAATTGGCAAAGAATTAGCACTCATTCACCCTTGGGTACCTGAGGATAGTTTATTAGCATAGGCGCTTTGCTGTGCCGAGGTATAATTAAAACTAGGGTGGTGAAAACTGACCGCGCCTAATGCTCTTTGACATTGTAAATATCAGCAAACCACATAAAAATATGAGGTTTTAATCTGCCTGCGGCTAAATCAGCCAGAAATATGGCCGTGAATATGGTTTTGGCAGGTTCGCAAATGCATCAATAATCCACGGTGAATTGTTACCGAATTGCAGATGGTTTTTTATCTTTTTCGGTTTTATCCAAAAAAATTAGATCTTGGATGCTAGCTCAACAGGAAAATACAGCTAAAAACTAGTTTTCGCTACGAACTTGCTCTCTGGCTTTTTCTAGTAATTCGTCCATTTGGCGTCTAATCTGATGATCAGATTGCTCGACACTGGCTGCATCAAGATCAGCGCGTAATTTACGAAATACATCATCATCACCGGCTTCTTCAAAATCGGCAACTATAACTTCTTTGGCATATTCTTGTGCTTGTTCTTCGCTTTTTCCCATTAGTTCAGCGGCCCAAAGCCCAAGTAATTTATTACGCCTAGCTTCGGCTTTGAACTCAATATTTTGATCAAGAGCAAATTTGTTTTCAAAGCCTTTTTCGCGATCATCAAAAGTATTCATTGTTCATTCCATAATGCAGTTGAAAATATTTTGTCCATTGGTTAACCCGAAGTCGCAGGTAAATCAATCAGTAGATTGCATTGTTATCAGCAAAACCCTGCTGTAGGTTGCTCCAGAAATTTGGCGATTGATTCTAGAAATATACTGATCATATTATGAGGGTGTCACGGTTTGTCTCGAGGTAAGAAAATATACGAAGGTAAGGCTAAAATTCTTTATGAAGGCCCAGAACCCGGAACTTTAATTGCTCATTTTAAGGACGATGCGACAGCCTTTAACAACCAAAAGCATGGTCAGATAGAGGGCAAAGGCGTTCTAAATAACCGGATTAGTGAATTGCTTATGACCCGGCTTGAGGAAGTTGGTGTTCCTACGCACTTCATCAAACGTTTGAATATGCGAGAGCAATTAGTCCACAAAGTTGAAATAATTCCGTTGGAAATGGTCTGTCGTAATGTTGCTGCGGGCTCGATTTGTAAACGCTTCGGGTTAAAAGAGGGTGAGAAATTACCCCGCCCGATCATTGAATATTACTTCAAAGATGACGAACTTGGCGATCCATTGGTAAGCGAAGATCATATTGCTGCATTTGGCTGGGCAGCACCGCAAGAAATGGACGACATGATCGCCATGACTTTTCGGGTGAATGATTTCTTGTCAGGTCTTTTTGGAGCTATTGGAATTCGCCTAGTTGATTTCAAGCTTGAATTTGGTAGGCAATTTGAGGGCGATATGGTTCGAACCATTTTGGCCGATGAAATAAGTCCGGATAGCTGTCGGTTGTGGGACATTAAAAGCAACCGCAAACTGGACAAAGATCGCTTTAGACAAGATCTTGGCGATGTTCCTGAGGCCTATGCCGAAGTTGCTAGGCGGTTGGGAGTGTTAAAAGGTGTGGCTAATTTGAAAATTGTTTCTAAGGAGACTGCAAAATGAAAGCGATTGTCAAAGTGCAATTAAAACCTGGAGTTCTTGATCCGCAGGGCAGTGCAATTACCGGAGCATTGCAGGCATTGGGGTATGATGAGGTGCTTGACGTTCGCCAAGGAAAAATAATCGAACTGGATTTGCAAGGAACAGACCACGTATTAGCAAAACAACGAGTTAGCGAGATGTGTGGCGAGTTACTGGCAAATACGGTAATCGAGAGATTTTCCGTAGATATTATTGATTAGTCCTAGGCCCTAAATTGTTGAGTCAATAAACAAGGAAGGAAACGGTTATGCGAGTTGCTGTTATCGTATTCCCCGGATCAAATTGTGACCGTGATGCTGCTGATGCGATTATGCAGGTTACAGGTAAAATGCCAAAAATGGTTTGGCATCGCGAAGCAGAATTAAACAGTATTGACCTTGTGGTGCTTCCTGGTGGCTTTGCCTATGGTGATTATTTGCGTCCGGGAGCCATTGCCGCGCAATCACCCATTATGAAGCAAGTGCGCGCGCATGCTGACGCTGGTCGTTATGTTTTAGGTATCTGTAATGGCTTTCAGGTTTTGACGGAAATAGGGTTATTGCCCGGGGTTTTAATGCCTAATTCTGGTACTAAATTTGTTTGTAAACCGTTAAAGTTAAAAGTAGAAAATTCTGATACAGCTTTTACCAATGGTTATAAAAATAATTCAAGCATTTCAATTCCTCTTGCTCACCATGATGGGAATTATCTGGTGCAAGATGATGAGTTATCGCAGTTGGAAGACAATGGGCAGGTGGTATTTAGGTATGAGGTCAATCCAAACGGTTCGGTCAATGATATTGCGGGAATTACTAATCAACAGGTAAATGTGTTGGGAATGATGCCGCACCCGGAAAGAGCCATGGGTAAAACCGATGCAAATAATGATGGTGAAACTTTATTCAAGAGCTTAATGGAAGCATTACAATGAGCAATGATGTGGAAATAACTGCGCAAATAGTTGCTGAACACGGCCTTAATCAGCAAGAATACGACACTTTTTGCCAGCAACTTGGTCGAACTCCGAACCTTACCGAATTGGGTATTTGCTCGGTAATGTGGTCGGAACATTGCTCGTATAAATCCTCTCGAATTCATTTGGCAAAGTTTCCAACCACTGGAAAAAAAGTTATTTGTGGGCCTGGGGAAAATGCTGGCGTGATCGATATTGGTGACGGTGATGCAGTCATCTTCAAGATGGAAAGTCACAATCACCCATCATTTATCGAGCCGTATCAAGGCGCTGCCACTGGTGTTGGCGGCATCATGCGCGACGTATTTACCATGGGCGCAAGGCCAATTGCTTTGTTGAATGCTTTGCGATTTGGCGAGCCTGAACATCATAAAACCAGATCATTAGTCGCAGGTGTGGTGGCTGGTATTGGCGGTTATGGTAATTGCGTTGGTGTTCCCACGGTTGGCGGCGAAGTAAATTTTGATGCCGGTTATAATGGTAATATTCTGGTAAACGCTATGTGTGTTGGTTTGGCTAAAGCAGATAGTATTTTTTATTCAGCCGCCAAAGGGGTTGGCAATTCAATACTTTACGTTGGTGCGCGCACTGGCCGTGATGGTATTCACGGAGCGACAATGGCTTCTGCGGAGTTTGATGATGATGCGGAAGAAAAACGCCCGACAGTACAAGTTGGTGATCCGTTTACTGAAAAACGCTTGATCGAAGCATGTCTTGAATTAATGGCCACCGGCAACATCATTGCCATACAAGATATGGGGGCGGCGGGTTTAACTTCATCTTCCATTGAGATGGCAGACAAGGGTGGTGTTGGTATCGAGTTGGATCTAGATCGTGTACCACAACGCGAAACCGGCATGAGTGCTTATGAAATGATGCTTTCGGAAAGTCAGGAAAGAATGCTGATCGTGTTAAAGCCCGGAACAGAGGATAGCTCGCGGCGGATATTTACTAAATGGGAGTTGGACGTTGATGTGATTGGTAAAACAACCGACACAGGGAATTTGACTTTACAACATCACGGCGAAACGGTTTGTGATATGCCAATTGCTCCGCTTTCTGATCTCGCGCCAAAGTATGACCGGCCATGGGTTAAAACGGCTAAGGCACCACATCTGGACGCGGGTTCATTACCGCAAAGAGATGCAATTGATGTGCTTTGCAGGTTGATGTCTGCGCCGGATATGGCGTCAAAGCGTTGGGTGTGGGAGCAATATGATCGCCATGTAATGGGCGACACATTGATGGCATCTGCCAGCGGTTCAGATGCGGCAATAGTTCGTGTTCGCCAGACGGATAAAGCTCTGGCGATAAGCTCTGATTGCACACCAAGATATGTAAAGGCTGATCCATATCGCGGCGGCAAACAAGCGGTTGCTGAAAGTTGGCGTAATTTGATCGCCTCTGGTGCCAAGCCGATTGCTATTACTGATTGCTTGAATTTCGGTAATCCTGAGAGGCCAGAAATTATGGGGCAGCTTGTCCAAGCAATCGAAGGTATGAGCAAGGCTTGTAAGAAATTATCATACCCCGTGGTTTCTGGAAATGTGTCCCTATATAATGAAACCAAAGGCTCTGCAATTCCACCAACGCCAACTGTTGGCGGAGTGGGAATAATCAAAGATATATCGACAGCAATGGGTTTTGCTAGTGCCAAAGAGGGCGATATGTTGATCTTGGTTGGTGACACAAAGGGTTGGCTCGGTTCATCAATTTACGCCAGAGAAATTGAGAATTTAAGTGGCCACAAGCCACCTCCGGTTAGCCTGTCGAGCGAATTGCAAAATGGAAAATTTGTCAGGAAAGCCAACAAGAAATCACTATTGCGGGCAGTACATGATTTATCTGATGGTGGTTTGGCTTGTGCTGCTGCGGATATGGCAATCGCCAGTAATGTAGGAGTGGTGTTAGAGCCGCATAGTGTGCTTTCTGACCACGCTTGGTATTTTGGTGAAGATCAGGCGCGATATTTACTATCTATTGATGCTGCTAATTATGATAAATTACAAAAATTAGCTATAAAAAAGGGTGTTTCAGTGAGCTATGTTGGCGAAGTTAGAGGCGGTGATATAAGGCTAGGTTCGTCTAGAATAAATTTAAGTGATTTACAGAATAAGTGGGAACAATGGTTCCCAAAGTTTATGGAGAAGACCGATGCCAATGCCAGCAAATGAAATAACAGATATGATTAAGGCTGCAATACCCGATGCTAAAATTGAAATTGAGGATTTAGCTGGAGATGGTGATCATTATAAGGCACGAGTAGTTTCAGCAGCATTCGCGGGACTTTCACGTGTCCGCCAACACCAAATGGTATATGCAGCGTTACAAGGTAAAATGGGCGGAGAATTACACGCCTTGGCACTGGAAACAGCGGTAGAATAACTTTGACGGGCAAATCATCAGATATGGGTAAGTTGGGTTTTGGCATTGCCGGGCCTCTTGCTTCCTCTGTTGTTTCTTCGGCGCAAACGGAAAGCTTGATTGAGCAGGCTCTTGCCGGTGGTATTAGTTTCTTTGATACAGGGCCTTCTTATGGTGGCGGTCGCGGTGAGCAGCGATTAGGCAGAGTAATTGCCAGAAACAAACGTAAAAATATGTTTATTTCCACTAAGGCTGGATTAACCGAACAAGGCAAAAGAGATTTTTCGCCAACTAATATTTCCAATAGTCTGCATCGCTCGTTAGAGCGTCTTAAAACAGATCATGTAGATTGTTTGTTCTTGCATGGAATTTCTTCTATAGAATTGCAGCCTGAATTAGTTGCGGCATTGGAAGATTTACGCTCGAAAGGGCTGTTCTTAAAGCTTGGCATTGCCGGGCAGGGGAAGATCCTGGATATTGTTATTGCTAATAAAGGTTCGTTTGATTTGGCTATGTTGGCCATGGGGCCTAGCCAATTAGGTAACAACCTTAGACGTGCCCTTGCTGCCAAGAAAGCAGGCTTGCAGGTCATTGGTATTGAAATGCTGGCGCATACCAGAAACCCGTGGAAACTGTCTGTACGGCCTGCTGATCTGTGGCACATGGCGCGGTATTTACGCCGTGGTGGGGCGATTCAAGAAAATCAATCAGCAATGACAGTATTAAAGCAGGTGTTGGAGTTTGCAAAAGTAGATATGGTGTTAAGCTCTACTACCAAGAAACGGCACTTACAAGAATGGCTGGACTGTCTTGACGAACACAAGAACAGTTCTTAAATGCTTCATACAATAAACCCTTGAAAGGTAACTATTATGACTGACCAAGCAATATTCGATCACATTAAGTCGACTCTAAAGGCAGATGATGTGGTTTTGTATATGAAAGGTAGTCCAGTGTTTCCGCAATGTGGATTTTCATCATTGGCTACAAAAATTCTTGATGTAATTGGCGTCGAGTTTAATTCGGTCAATGTGCTTGAGGACATGGCTGTGCGCGAGGGTATTAAAGAATTTGCAAAATGGCCGACTATTCCGCAACTTTATGTTAAAGGGGAATTGGTTGGCGGTAGTGATATTATGCGCGAAATGTATGAAAGTGGCGAGTTGAAAACCTTGTTGCAGGAAAAAGGCGTAAAAATCGCTAATTAGTAATTTCGTCAAGCATACTAAAAATACTGAACTAAACTCTATTTTTAGTATACTTTCTCTTTGCGACCCATCAACTTAACCAAAAACCGGTTCCCACTTTTTGGGTCGATGGAGTATAATAAAAAAGGCCGCATTTGCGGCCTTTTTCGTATCAATTTCAAACAGATTTTATGAATAGAATTCGATAACCAAGTTTGGTTCCATACGTACCGGATAAGGTACATCGGCAAATTCTGGAACACGCAAATAGGTGGCGCTCATAGATTTACCGTCTACTTCTACATAATCAGGCAAATCCCGTTCTGGGCTTTCAAGAGCTTCAAGCACTAAAGCCATAGAACGTGATTTTTCACGAATTTGAATGACATCACCAGCTTTACAGCGATAACTAGGAATATTTACTTTGCGACCATTGACCGTAACATGGCCGTGATTGACGAATTGCCGTGCGGCAAAAACAGTTGGTACGAATTTGGCGCGATACACCATGGTATCAAGGCGCGATTCTAATAGACCAATTAGGTTCTCGGCTGTATTGCCCTTAAATCGTTGGGCATCAGAGTAGATACGGCGGAACTGCTTTTCAGTGATATTGCCGTAATATCCTTTTAGTTTTTGTTTAGCACGTAATTGTAGACCAAAATCAGAGGTTTTGCCTTTGCGGCGTTGACCGTGTTCACCAGGGCCATAAGATCTTTTATTAACTGGGCTTTTTGGGCGACCCCAAATGTTTTCGCCCATGCGGCGGTCAATTTTGTATTTCTGGCTGTGACGTTTAGTCATACCTGTCTCTCTTCTTACATGACACAAACCGGCAGCCCTAATTATTTGGACTACGATTACAACGGCGGTTTTGCGACAACCCGTAATTCTTCTTTAAAGTATTATTTTATCAGAAGTTTGGCGGAATTTAGCGATGAAAGTTGAACTGTCAAGCACTTATACGCTTTGAGCTGTCTCTAGTTTTTGTCGCACCTGCCAAAAGCGTAATGTCCGTTTTGCGGCATCTTCTGGAATTGATGTATAAGCTTCGCGAAGATCAGCGGCAATTCCGGTGTTTTTGTCAGCACTTCGGCTGACAAGAAGAGTGATTGTTACGAACATTGCCGCATCAAAGCCAATGCCTCTACATATCAAGGCCAGCGCATCAACGTCATCGCGCTGTAAAACCCGGTCAATAGTTCCATAATCAACATTGGCTAATTTCGCCAAGCCGAGTGTAAATGATAATCTTTCATTTGCTCGTTCGAACTTGATCAAGCCAACTCCATCTAATTGGCCTTTTGCATGTATGGCGTCGATGAAGAAACAGGCTTTTTGATAGCCTTCTGGCCGTTGTTCGGTTTTGTCTATTGTTTTATTTTTTACTTTGGACAGGGCTTCTTCCAAAACTTTTGGATCAATCTCTTGATTGCGTGTCAGTATTCGTTCTCTGACTTTCTTCTCCGCAAACATATACATTTCATTCATCAGGTCAGCTGGAAGGTCTTCATGTTCAACCAAGGGAGCTTGCAATGCAGTAACGGTTTCGGATTTTGATACCATTTTTTGCATTGATTGGCGGTTAAATCTGGCACCACTATTGCTGGCCAGTTTCACCAAAGTTTGATCATTTGCGTGTTCTACTAGATCGCTGGTTACTTCGGCGCTTAATGTTTCTCTGGTCGAGATCATCTGCATATGTTGTTGTTTGCCGCTGGTAATAATTTCTTGTAAGTGCTGGTCTTGTAAAATGGCAGAGTGTTTTAGAACCGGGCCGGCAATGTCAATTTCATCATTGGCTAATTGCCGTAATAATTGTAACGGGGCTTTTGGTTTGCTTGCAAACTTTAGAGCCATTTCCTTGCGAACTTCTGTTTGCATCTCGCTGGTAACATGGCACAAAATTTCATCGAAATGTTCATTTTCAATGGTTGAACAGGTGTTTTGATTTGCGAAATATAAATCTGTGACATCGCGCAGCAATTCGCGCCGCCGCTCGGAAGAGGTCTCGCTAGCCAGCTCGGTAAGTTTTTTCAGTGAAGCTGTAGAACTCATTTATTGTTCTTACTCTCCGGTTAGATGAATGTCGGAGGTTGGATTATTAGTTACAGGCGGAGTTATTTTATTAACTGATGGCCGGGCAGCTCGATGAGCAGGTAATGAATAACGCGTGACTTTATTAACTCTTGGTTTGGCTGGGTATCTAGCAGGTATCGGGCTTTTTGCTAGTATGTTTTCTTTAGTTTTAGTTGGTGTATTGGCGGCAGGTTTTTGCAAAGCCAGCTCTATTTGGCGTTCCAATCGTTTGGAAATGCCTGATACACAACATGGGCTATATCTTGCTGGGGTAACAGCAGTTTTAAGCGAGCACATGCCTTGCGTGCCAGCAATTCCCGGGCGTTGCCATGTCCATGCCTTGCATTGCGGATCAGCGGCGCAGCGTGACCAGCAGGCATTAGCCCCGGCTTGGCCGACCGAAACCTGCTGATAAGTGGCGCCAGATCTTTCGGTGTTTTGCTCTAAAACTTGCGCATGAGCTGCCGATGCAGCCAAAAGCAATGCAAGCGCAATGCCAGAAAATAGACTAAAACGAACCATAAAACATCTCCGATAATATTAGGGATATTCCAATAAAGCCCTTAAAAAACAATCAACGTGATTGCTTTTTAGCATATATAGTTTCCAGATCTTCAAACTTGGCAGTTAACTCATTATAAAAGCTTGCCAAACCTTCATCGGATTCCGATAAAATTTGCGGTGGCGGTGTGCTTAACTGCTCACGCTGCAACCCCTTATGTGCGTTTTGCATAAAGTCTTTCCAGATAGCGGCTGGTAAGCTTCCGCCTGTAATTTTCTTCATTGAAGTATTGTCATCATTCCCGAGCCAAACGCCGGTGGTTAGTTGCGCGGTAAAGCCGATAAACCACGCGTCGCGCCATTGCTGGGAAGTGCCTGTTTTCCCTGCCACCTGTCGACCGTTTAGTTGTGCTCCGCGCCCGGTTCCGTACAATACTACTTCTTGTAACATGCTGGTCATTGATCTTGCATGCTCTTGCTTAAAGACTTGTTGCGGGCTGATCTGCGGACGAGTGAATAATACTTTACCAGAAGATGTGGAAATTTCTTCTATCAGATAGTTTTCCTGTAATAGACCGTCATTACCAAAAACCGCAATGCCCTGCGTTAAATCCCAAAGCGTTACTTCTTGTGCGCCGAGCGCTATTGAAGGTAATGGTTGCAATGGGGCGGATATTCCAAATCGCTTTGCTAAAGTTATTACCTTATCTGCGCCAATATCATCAGTAATTTGCGCTGATACCGTGTTGATTGATCGCCTAAATGCCTCACGAATTGTAACTCGTCCCCGATACCCCTCATTATAATTCCCGGGAGACCAGCCGGCAATTTCTATCGGCTCATCACGGCGTATGCTTGATGGGACAAAACCAGCTTCTAACGCCGCAGCATAGACAAAAGCCTTAAAGGCAGATCCCGGTTGCCGCTTAGCACTAAAGGCGCGGTTAAACTGACTTTGTTGGTATGATACCCCGCCGACTAATGCCCGAACTGCACCAGTGCTATCAACAGCTATTAACGCTGCTTGGCTTACATCGCTCGTGGCTCCAATTTGTTTGATTTTTGTTTGGATACTGTTCGTTGCATAGGTTTGTATTGTCGGGTCAATAGTGGTTTTAATTACCAGATCAGGGATGCGTCCGCCGGTGAGTCTTGCTGATTTTTCTACTGCTAGATCAAAAATATATCCATGATCTGGCTCATCTAATGGGGGAGCCGGTGTTGCCGGCGCAATAATTGCCTTTTGCATTTGCTCAGCAGTAATATATCCTTGTGCTTGCATGGTTTGCAAAACCAAACTTGCTCGTTCTTGGGCTAATTTAAGGTTGAGATGTGGTGCGAATTTTGATGGAGCTTTTGGCAAGCCGGCTAGCATAGCAATTTCTGACAAACTTAGTTTGTCCAAAGGTTTGTTAAAATAGCGTTCCGATGCCGCAACTACGCCATAAGCTCGATTACCTAGATAGATCCGGTTTAGGTATAGGCTAAGAATTTCATTTTTACTGAGACGTTTTTCCAGCTCTCTAGCCAAAAGAATTTCTTGAAATTTGCGCCTAAAAGTCTGATCAGGAGTGAGTAATAATCTTTTGATTAGTTGCTGGGTGATGGTTGATCCGCCTTGCGTGGTTTCTCCGGCGCGTAAATTGGAGATCAAAGCTCGGAAAATTCCTTTTTGATCGACACCATTATGTTGGTAAAACCGTTGATCCTCGATAGCGATAAATGCTTGCAATAATTGTTTTGGCATTTCTTGCGCCATAACTATTTTTCCATAGCGTGGCCCGCGTCTTGCCAATACTTTGCTATTCATATCGAGTAATACGAATGAGGGCTGTTTGCCTACAGACCAAAGAGTATCAATTTCTTGCGGTAACTCTGGAATGTTGCCAAAGAAATACCTTTGCGTTGAAAACGCTACGGACAATAATATTACCATAACAATGATTGTAAGCCATAACCATTTGCTACGGCTTTTATTTTTCTGGAGATCGTCTTTATGTAATATGTCAGCGCGAAAAGGCTTCATTGCTTTGCGTAACCCAAAAATTTAACCACGAAAAGACTAGTGTAGATTAAATTATGGACGTAAAAGCTCAAACCATGAAAGAATTCTGGAAAACTACCGAAATGTCCAACTGGACAAAAGAACAATGGGAATCTCTTTGCGACGGTTGTGGCAAATGCTGTATGATCCGCCTTGAAGATGAAGATACCGGAATTGTTCATACTACTAATGTTGCCTGTAAATTGTTTGATCGAACTAATTGCAATTGTTATGATTATCCCAACAGAAACATCAATGTTCCCGATTGTGTAACCTTGTCGCCTGACAATGTGGCCAAATTGCATTGGATGCCTGATACTTGTGCTTACCGTTTGATCGCCGAGGGCAAGCCATTATTTGATTGGCACTATCTGATTAGCGGTGACAGGAACACCATACATCTGGCCGGAATGTCGGTGCAAGATCGTTCAATTTGCGAGACTGGTGTTAAATTTGAAGACCTTGAAGATCATCTTGTAAATTGGCCGGGCGAGACGCGGCGAGATTAAGAACGGCGATAGCGCAAAATAAGAATATCGTGGATAGCGACAGGTAAACACGCAAACCTGTAGGTATATATGTTAAACATATCAATACTTTAGAGATTAAATCGTTAAATCAATCCTACCGTACCGCTGATCGGTTATATTGTTGCACAGTCCAAAAAAGGGCTTAAGGGAATTAGACCTCTCATTTCAATTCAATTTTACGAGTGCAAGGGCTGGCACGATTAGGAACATGGCCTTGCCCGCTTCTTCTAAAAAACTCCGCGCCGCCGACCTGCGGCAATCTAACCCCGATCAGGTGCTTTGGGCATTAGAAAACCTGCCCAAGGGCTATGCAGCAAAAATACTGCGCAACTGGCTATTTTGGGCACGAGATGATCAATTGCCGCCAACGGGTGATTGGTCAAGTTGGCTATTAATGGGTGGCCGTGGTTCTGGTAAAACCAGAGCCGGCGCTGAGTGGGTGCGAAGTTTAGCCGAAGCGTCAAGAATTGGCTCGAACAAACGCCCTTTGCGAATTGCCTTGGTGGCACCGACTATTCACGATGCCAGAGAGGTAATGATTGAGGGAAATTCCGGCCTAAAGGCTATTTGTCACCCACGGAACCGGCCAAAATATTCGACTTCTAGGCGGCAGTTAAAATGGAAGAACGGAACTATTGCCCAAGTATTTTCCGCTGAAGATGCTGATGGTTTACGCGGGCCGCAATTTGATGCGGCTTGGGCTGATGAATTTAGCGCTTGGAAAGACCCTGCTCATTGCTTGGCTATGTTGCGATTTGGGTTGCGTTTGGGGTCGGCTCCTAAATTGGTGCTGACCACTACGCCGAAACCATCAAAGGCATTGAAGAAACTATTGGCGGAACCGGGTCTGGTATTGACCAGAGCTAGAACACGGGACAACCCGCACCTTTCTGAACGGTTCATAGGACAGTTAGAAGAGTTATATGGCGGTTCGGTTTTGGGGCGACAAGAACTTGATGGTGAACTGATAGATGATCCAAAAGGCGGATTGTGGACAAGGTCTCAGATCGAGCAGGTAATTAAGCCAGCCCCAGATGAATTTGATCGCATTGTGGTGGCGGTTGATCCACCGGCTAGCTCTGGCAAGTCAGCTGCTGCTTGTGGAATCGTTATTGCTGGCTTGCGGCAAATAGATGGCCAGAAACAATGTTGGGTGTTGGCAGATCGTTCAGTGCAAGGGGTTTCACCAACAGGCTGGGCTAAGGAAGTTAGTCGAGCATGGCATGATTTTTCCGCCGATAAAATTATCGCCGAAGCCAATCAGGGCGGCGAAATGGTGCGGACAGTATTGCATTTGGCTGACGATGCTTTGCCGGTTTGCCTGGTTCATGCCCGCAGAGGTAAACGGGTTAGAGCAGAGCCAATAGCTGCACTTTATGAACGAGCAATGGTTTTCCATGCACGGCATTTTGCCGAACTTGAAGATGAAATGTGCCTGTTTGGTACTGAGGGGAATAACCGCTCGCCCGATAGAATGGACGCGTTGGTTTGGGCGATCTGGTCGCTATTACTTGATGGAAATGGCTCGCCGCGAATGCGAATTTTATAACGCAAATAAGGAATATTAAATGTTTGGATTTGGACTAAAGAAACCAACAATACCGCCGGAACAAAAGGCTGGCAGTGTCCGGCATTTGGTCTCGTTTCATGCTGCTGCCGGTGCTGTTTGGACACCTAGAAATTATCAAAGCCTAACCCGTGAAGGGTTTATGCGAAACGCAGTAGTTTACCGTTGTGTGCGGATGATTGCTGAGGCGGCTGCTTCTATACCGATGAACTGTAATAATTCACAAGTGAATGGCTTAATGTCATCACCAAATTTGGAGCAAAGCGGCGTTGAGTTTTTTGAAAGCCTGTACGGGTTTCTCTTATTGTCCGGGAATGGGTATTTAGAGCTAAGCGAGCAGTTGTCCGGATCGTTTCAGTTGCACATATTGCGTCCTGATCGAATGAAAGTTGTGGTTGATAAATCTGGCCGTCCATCTGGTTGGGAGTATAGCACTTCTGGCCGTAAAACTCTTCTGCCAAGGGATTTTGTAAGTGGCCGTAATCCAGTATTACACATTAAATTGTTCCACCCTGATAATGATCATTATGGCATGTCACCGGTAGAGGCTGCGGCCTACGCCATAGATATTCATAATGCAGGTAGTGGCTGGAATAAAGCAATGCTGGACAATTCTGCTCGTCCCTCAGGTGCATTGATTTTCCAAGGCCAAAACGGCGAGCGATTAAGTGATGAACAATTTGATCGCCTGAAAAACGAATTGGAGCAATCACATCAAGGAAAAGCCAATGCTGGTCGCCCGGTATTGCTTGAAGGCGGACTGGATTGGAAACCAATGGCCTTAAGTCCAACCGATAGGGATTTTCAAAAGGGTCAACATTCTGCGGCTCGTGAAATAGCGCTGGCATTTGGTGTGCCGCCAATGTTGTTGGGAATTCCAGGCGATAATACTTACTCAAATTATCAAGAAGCCAATCGGGCTTTTTGGCGGCAAACCATATTGCCATTAGTACAAAAAACCGCGCAAGGGTTGGAGGTTTGGTTGCAAGCATGGTTCGGCACGGATGTTGCCTTGTTGGTGTGTCAGCAAAATGTTCCGGCATTACAAGAAGACCAAGCCAGCCTATGGAAGCGGGTCAATGATGCAAGTTTTCTAAGTGATGCTGAAAAACGCTCTTTGCTTGATTTGCCGGAGCAATGAGTATTTTGCAAAACGCTCCGTCTGACTGGCGTATTAGTCGACAAATCACGCTTGCGGTTATTTTGAGTTTGGTGCTGCAAGCAGCAGCAGCTTTAATATGGGCAGGCAGCGCCGCTGAGAGAATTAGCCAGCTTGAACAACGATCCGAAGCTAACCAAGACATAGCCGAACGATTGGCCGCTTTAGAAGCACACATGGTGCAAACCCGTCAATCCTTGGATCGCATCGAGCGCAAGCTAGATAGCGCGAACTAAATTACTGATAACAAGTGGATATTTTGCAATGAATGAGAACATAGGTTTTCTAGAGATAGAGGGCTATGCGTCACGGTTTTATGTTCGTGACCTAGCTGGAGACATGGTTTTACCGGGTGCTTTTGCCGGCTCGTTATCGGGTAAAAAACCCAACCGGATCAGAATGCTGTTTCAACATGATACCAGCGAGCCAATAGGAATTTGGGACGAAATTATCGAAGACAAAACCGGCCTGTTGGTAAGGGGGCGACTTTTTGCTGATGGCCCTAGAGGTCGAACGGCGATGGCGCTGGTAAAACGCGGGTCAGTTGATGGCTTATCGATCGGGTTTCGTACAAAAAATGCCCGCAAAGCCGGCAATGGTCGCGACTTATATGGAATTGATTTGTGGGAGGTGTCGATAGTTACCTTTCCAATGCTGCCTACTGCCAGATTGCATTTGGCTACGGCAAACCAACCAGCCACGGCTGGCCTTTTAAGCCTGTATCAGGCTGGATAACTCAGGAGAGAAATAAGTGAAGAAAGAAACAAAAATGGCACGTGCGCGAGTCACATCTAAAACTGGCATGGAAGAGTTTTTATGCGCCTTTGATGCCTTTAAAGAAACCAATGATTTGCGGCTTGCCCAGATCGAAAAGAAACAAGGTGTTGACGTAATTACCGAAGAAAAATTACACAGAATTGATCAAGCAATTACCGAGCAAAAAACCGCTCTTGACCGGGTGGCAAAATACCAATCTCGCCCAGATATGGAATTAAGTCAGGATCTGGTGTCGACTAAATCCAATCCGGCTTGGGATCGGTATTTTCGTACTGGCGATGCATCGAAACTAACCGAGCTAAAGGCGCTTTCCAGCGGCATTGATGCTGACGGTGGTTATATTGCTCCTGATGAAACACAGGCTGAAATTGACCGACTATTGGCCGAAGCTTCGCCGATCAGAAGCATAGCCTCTATTCGTCAAACCAGTTCCGGTAATTTACGTAAGCCGGTTAGTCTTGGTGGCGCTAGTTCCGGTTGGGTTGCTGAAACAGCCGCGCGTCCTGAAACCACTAGTCCGACTTTGGATTTGATCGAGTTTCCGATGGCAGAACTTTATGCAATGCCGGCAACTACGCAAGCATTGCTTGATGATGCGGTGGTTAATGTTGATCAGTGGTTAGCCGAAGAAGTGCGTGATGTATTGGCCGCACAAGAAACTACGGCCTTTGTAACTGGTGATGGCCTATCAAGACCAAAAGGTTTCTTGTCTTATACCAATGTTGCCGATGATCTGCACACATGGGGTAATATTGGCTATGTGGCAACCGGAACTGCTGGTGCTTTTGATGCCGGCAACCCTATGGATGCGATCCTTGATCTGATCTATGCGCCAAAGTCTGCTTATCGTCCTAATGCGCAGTTTGTTATGAACCGCAGAACAGTATCGGCAGTACGTAAATTTAAAGATGCTGATGGAAATTATATTTGGCAACCTGGATCAGGCGCCGGACAACCATCAAGCTTGCTTGGTTATTCTATTACTGAAGTTGAAGATATGCCGGATATCGCCGCAGATTCGTATTCAATGGCATTTGGTGATTTTCGCCGTGGTTATTTGATTGTCGATAAATCCGGCATCAATGTGGTTCGCGATCCGTATTCTGCCAAACCCTATGTACTGTTTTATACCACCAAAAGAGTTGGCGGTGGTGTGCAGGACTTTAACGCAATCAAGCTTTTGAAATTCGCGATCAGCTAGCCCCCCTGAGCTGTCGTTGAAGGGTGATCGGGTGCGTGAGTTTTTGCGCACCCGATTGCTTTTTCTAAATTTCCTAACATTCATCGGAGGCCTGATAAATGGCGATTAAAATTCTTGTGGAGCCAGCTATTGAGCCGGTGACTTTACTTGAGGCTAAATCCTGGTTGCGGTTGGACAGTATAGATGAAGATGATCTGTTAACTGCACTTATTAAAACTTCTCGTACCCGTTCTGAAACTATTACTAATCGAGCGATGATCACTCAAACAGTGCAAGAAACCTTTATTAGGTATTCTGCAAATGGAGTTATCGATTTCTCATTCGCTCCGGTGCAAGCAATAAATTCGGTTGTAAAAATTGCTGCTAATGGAGTTGAGACAATACTTGCTGCAACAGATTATTTTGCGGATATGGATAATAATCGGATCAAGGTAAATTCGCTTAGTGGCGCTGTTAGTTTTCGCATCGAATATATTGCTGGATACGGTTTGTTGTCATCTGATGTGCCAGCATCTTTGAAAACCGCTATTCTGTTACAAATTGCGTGGTTGTTTGAACACCGTGATGAAGACAAAGAATTTATTCCTCGATCGGCGCAAATGCTGTTGGCCAGCTATGGGCGGATACGCTTATGAGTTCGCTTAGAGAATTATCTGAACGTGTGGCCTTACAAGCTTTAGAAACTGTTGATGACAATTCCGGTGGTCGTTCGGCCACTTGGGTAACTTTTGCAAATATCTGGGCAGAAGTGCGTCCAGCTTCGGCAACCAATGGCACTAGAATTGGTGGAACTACCACTAGACGGTTTGTGAAAATATTTATTCGCGAAATATCAGAAATTAGCCTGCCGATGCAAGTAGTTTGGGGCGATAGAACTTTAAGAGTTTTGGCTTTTAGAGATGCAACTAATTCTCGTATTGAGTTGGAATGTGAAGAGGTGTTGCAATGAGTATCGGCACTGAACTTGCTTTGCAGGAAGCTATTTTTTCCCACTTGCAACAAGATGCAAATGTACAAGATGTATTGGGTTCACCAGTTAGACTATATGATGACCCACCTGCTGATCCTGTCTATCCATTTGCCAGTTTTGGCCGGCATCAATCGCGCGATACCGATGCTGATACTCTTGCGTTAAATGAACAAACCTTGAGTTTGCATATTTGGTCGAGATACCGAGGTAAAAGAGAAGCGCAACAGATATTAGAAGCTCTACGTGAATCATTAAACGACATGCCACAAGCGATGAATGGACACAGGCTGGTTAGTATCAGAACTGTTTTTGCTGATGTTTTACGAGCAAGAAACGGTCGTATTTTTCAGGCGATTTTGCGTTTGCGTGCATTGACCCAACCCATATCATAATAATCAAGTCAGGAACAAAAAATGGCTGCACAATCTGGCAAGGATATCTTGCTGAAAATTGAAAATCCACAGGGATCTTCGTCCTTTGTAACTATGGCCGGCCTTCGAGCAAAGACCATATCGTTAAATGCGAGATCAGTCGATGTTACCAATACTGATAGTCCAGATGCTTGGAGGGAGTTGCTTCCTGGCGCTGGGGTAAAAACCGCGTCCATTTCTGGATCAGGAGTGTTTAAAGACGAAGCAGCTGATGAAGCTGTTCGCATTGCGTTTTTTGCCCAAGAAATTCGCAATTGGCAAATCACCATACCGGATTTTGGTACTTTAACTGGATTGTTCCAAATAGCGGCTCTTGAATATGCCGGCGAGTATGATGGCGAGGCTGTTTATAGCCTTACTCTGTCATCTGCCGGAGCTATTCAATTTGCGGTGATCTAAATGGTCAATCACATTCGCGGCGAAATAGAGCTGTTGATCAATGACAAGGTGCATATTTTGTGTCTGACATTGGGCGCATTAGCCGAGATCGAAACCGGGCTTAATTTGACGGACAGTTTGCAATTGTCCGAACGATTAAAAAAAATAACCGCCGAAGACGTGTTGGTGTTGCTGGCAGCATTATTAGCCGGTGGTGGTAATCCGGTTTCTATTCAGCAATTACGAAGTTCACCTCTTGATCCAGAAGTGGTTGCTAAAGCCATTGCTGATGCTTTTTTAGCATCTGGTAAATAGGCATGAATAATGAGCAATGGGGTGAACTATTGCGGATAGCTATGGCGCGGTTTGCAATTTCACCAGCAAGTTTCTGGAAATTATCACTTTGGGAGTGGCAACAGTTAAATAACTCTAAAGCAAGCCAACACACTGCTCGCAAGGATATGAGCCAACTTTGTGAGAGGTTTCCGGATACTTGAATAAAAGGAATAAATAGATGGATAATAATAATTCAAGTCCTGACGACCCATTCCTTGAAGCTGGCAAACAGCTTCAGGAACTGGCGCAAGGACCCGCGCGACAAGCGGCTGAACAATTAGAGGAAATATTTGCCAGAACCGGTAATCGCATTGGCCGCGAGTTGGAAAAAGCCGCACTTTCAGGCAGTGTCTCTTTTGAAAAAATGGTCGAGTCAATCCTAAAAGATTTGGCGCGTATTGCGATTAAACAAGTGGTGGGTTCTGCGGTTTCAAGTGTGGTCGGGGCGGCTATCGAGGGTGGTTTTGGCGGAGCGCGAGCAGATGGCGGGCAGGTATTAGGTGGCGGTTCTTATCTGGTTGGCGAAAAGGGGCCAGAAGTTTTTCGCCCAGCCAGTGCAGGCACTATTGATCCGATGGTCGGTAGTTCTGCGGTCACGGTAAATTTTAATATAGCAGGCGGCGCCGATGTAGACGGGTTCCGTCGCTCGCAAGGACAGATCAGCGCCATGTTAAGTCGGGCAGTAGAGCAAGGAAGACGAAGGTTATGAGTGTATTTCATGAAATCCGGTTCCCAGTGTCGGTCTCTTTTCGCTCAACTGGCGGGCCGGAACGACGTACCGAAGTAATCGAACTTGCATCCGGATACGAAGAAAGAAATACTCCATGGCAGCATGCAAGGAGGCGTTATGATGCCGGGCTTGGTGTGCGCTCATTAGCAGACATTGAAAGTGTATT
>JAKITZ010000241.1 GCA_021647805.1 Robiginitomaculum sp. | reverse complement strand
ATTACTAAACGAAAAAAAGGTATTTTAGCATCAGGCTTACACCCGCATTATGGTCAAACCGCACGAACTGCTACCCATACTTTTGACATTGAAATCGACCAGGACGGCGCTGGTATTGGACTTGAGCATAAGATTATTGATCAAATTGATGATGAAACTGCCTGTATTGTTGTGCAGTCTCCAAACGTATTTGGCGAGGTGATAGACCTTGAGCCATTGGCCGAAGCAGCTCACGCAAAAGGAGCGTTGCTTATCGCGGTAACTACTGAAATTATCTCATTAGGCTTGCTTAAAAGCCCCGGTGAAATGGGCGCGGACATAGTTGCCGCCGAAGGGCAATCAATCGGTAATGCGCTTAACTTTGGTGGGCCTTATGTCGGCCTGTTTGCTTGTCGTAATGATCGTAAATTTATCCGTCAGGCACCGGGGCGTTTTGCCGGTCAAACTGTTGATGCCAATGGTGATCGCGGTTTTGTATTGACGCTTTCTACCCGCGAGCAACATATTCGACGTGAAAAAGCTACATCGAACATTTGTACTAATTCTGGCTTGTGTAGTTTGGCCTTTACCATACATCTTTCGCTGTTGGGTGATAAAGGCTTTAGGCATTTGGCAAAGCTCAACCATCAAAAGGCTTGCGAATTAGCTGATCGTCTGTCTGCTATCTCCGGAGTGGAATTGTTGACTCCTAAGTTTTTCAATGAGTTTACCTTGCGGCTTTCCAAGAGTGCCAACGAGGTAGTGGAAAACTTGGCAGCGAAAGGAATTCTAGGCGGCATTCCAGCTTCGAGGTTATATGGTGCTGGCAAGCTGGAAAACCTACTATTGGTGACGGCGACTGAAACCAATACTAATCAGGATATGGATCAATTCGCGCAAGCCTTGGCCGGAGAATTATCATGAGCATGAATAAAACCGGACGGCCAACAAGTCCGAATAGCAGTAATTCGAATACCAGCTTTGGCAGTGCATTATTGCAAGACGAAGGCTTGTTATATGAAGTTGGTAGTATTGATAAAACCGGTGTTGATCTTGAGAAGCTAAACGATACAAAAACCCGACTTGGCGATATGGAAAGAACCAAAACTACAGGTCTGGTTGGTTTGAGCGAGCCGGAAACCTTGCGTCATTATGTGCGATTGTCACAAAAGAATTATGCGATTGATTTAGGGTTATATCCACTTGGCTCGTGTACTATGAAACACAATCCGCGACTAAATGAAAAACTAGCCAGATTACCGGGTTTTGCCGATGTTCACCCGTTACAGCCATTATCAACGGTGCAAGGTGCATTGCAGCTAATGCAAGAATTGTCTGACTGGTTATTACAAATAACCGGCATGGACAGTGTAGCTTTATCACCCAAAGCCGGAGCACATGGCGAAATGTGCGGTATGATGGCTATTAGAGCAGCTATTGCCGCCAAGGGCGAGCTGCAAACCCGCAAAAGGGTTTTAGTGCCTGAAAGCGCACATGGCACCAATCCGGCAACGGCGGCGGCTTGCGGTTTTGATATTGATGAAATTCCGGCCAATGCCAATGGTCAAGTGGATATGGAAGTGTTTCGTAGCAAGCTTGGTAATGATGTAGCTGCGATTATGCTAACCAATCCAAATACTTGCGGATTGTTTGAACCGGATATCAAGGAAATCGCCGATTTGGTTCATGAATATGGCGGGTATTTTTATTGTGATGGTGCAAATTTGAACGCAATTATGGGCAAATGCAAAGTCCGTGATCTTGGTGTTGATGCCATGCACATCAATTTGCATAAAACCTTTTCTACTCCGCATGGCGGAGGAGGGCCTGGTGCCGGGCCAACAGTTTTATCAGCTAGATTATCTGAATTTGCTCCATTGCCATTTGTTCGCAAAAACGATGATGGCAAACTAGACATGATTGAGCATGATGAGCAGGCTCCAAACTCATTTGGCCGTATGTGCGCGTTTCATGGACAAATGGGTATGTTTGTCAGAGCATTGGCCTATATGATGAGCCATGGCGGTGACGGATTGCAGCAAGTCTCCGAAGATGCCGTATTAAACGCCAATTATTTGCTGGCACGATTAAAAAATCACCTCAGCCCGGCATTTGAAGGTCATTGCATGCATGAAGCATTATTCGACGACAGCTTTTTGGCCGATACCGGTGTTACAACACTGGATTTTGCCAAAGCATTGATCGATGAGGGCTACCATCCAATGACTATGTATTTTCCATTGGTGGTACATGGAGCATTATTGGTAGAGCCAACCGAAACTGAATCATTGCAAAGTCTAGATGAATTCGCTGATACCATGCTGGAATTGGCAAAAAGTGTGAAATCCGGCGAAGTGGAACGCTTCACCGAAGCACCTTTGAAAGCTCCCTTGCGAAGACTAGATGAAACATTAGCGGCGCGTAAGCCGGTGCTACGTTGGACGCAAGACTTGTAATAAAACTTTTCTTGGGGTAGTTAGGTAATTCGTTTGGGAGGGCGTTAACAAGAGTATGCAGATGAAGCGCCCAAAGATGAAACTTTCCAAGAAAAATAGTCGCAAGTTAAAAGCTGCCGGAGGCATTGGTCTTATTGTGGTTGGTATTCCACTTATTCCATTACCGGTGCCTATCGGCTGGGCAGTGACATTAACCGGTGTCGCAGTTCTTACAAACAATTCTGATCGAGCTAAAAAAGGCGTTGAAAAACTGGTGGTAAAATACCCATCCGTTCCGCGAAAATTTCGCGCCGCCAGACAAAAAGCAGCTGAGCTAAATCCATTTAGCAAAAACCGCATTTAGGGTCAGACTCCTAGGTCTTGATGAAGATTGTTTGGTTTTTGGGCGTGCCGAGCGAGGGCAGTTTGATAGAGAGACAAAATAGAGTAACCGCATTTTAGAATTTAGCTGTGATTTCTTTGATACTGTTATCAATCAATTTGGTTTTTGATGCTTTTGGCACGGCTGTTTCCAAAGCAATTTCAACAGCTTTTACCGCTAAATCAACAGCCTGATTACGCACCATAGCTTCAGACTGCGCTTGTACCTGTTCAATCCGGCGATTGGCAGTGTCTGCTCTACGTTCTAGCTGTTCGGCTAGCTTTGTACGCATCTCAGTTGCGTATAGTTTTGCTTCTTTTAATAACTGCCCTGGGTGTGTCATGTTATTTTCCTAGTATATCTGATTTCTTTGCGCTTTTGTCTTCGAATAAAAAACTGTTTGGTTAAAAAATAAG
>JAKITZ010000240.1 GCA_021647805.1 Robiginitomaculum sp. | reverse complement strand
GATGAGATGAATTGTCGTTAAAAATGCCACATTCGACAAAAAAACAGCACTGAATCACCCACCGATATAGAAATTGCTGGCGATCAATTTCAAACTCAGTTACGCAACTATCAATTCACACTAAACATACGCAAGCAAATGTATTCCACATATAATTTTACTGTTTGAAAAATGGAGAAACAAATGAAATTCCTTCCCAATTCACGTTTGGCACTATTGAGTGCTGGCTCGCTGGCCATTTTAATGGCACCGACTATTGCTCAAGCGCAAGAGCGCAGAGCCGTCGATGAAATAGTCGTAACAGCCCAAAAGCGTGAACAAAATCAACAAGACATTCCTGTTGCCGTAGCCTCTTTTGGTGAAGAGATTATGAAAAACTCCGGTGTTCAAGATATTAAAGATCTGATCGCTATTGCTCCTGGCTTAATGGTAACATCAACCTCAAGCGAAGCTTCAACTACGGTTCGCATTCGCGGCGTAGGTACTGTTGGTGATAATACCGGTCTGGAAAGTTCAGCCGGTATTTTTATTGATGGTGTATATCGCTCCCGCAACTCAGTTGGTTTTGGTGATCTTGGCGAGATTGAACGCATCGAATTGCTTCGTGGCCCACAAGGTACCTTGTTTGGTAAAAACACTTCGGCTGGTGCATTAAGCGTAATCACCAAAGGCCCTGAGTATGAAGCATCGTATGGCGGCGAAGCAACCATCAGCAATTATGGCGGTAGAGGCGGGTCATTATTCGCAACCGGCCCACTAAACGAAGCTGAAACAGCAGCTTTCAGAATATACGTGGCGAAACGTCAACGGAACGGCTATGTGGTAAATGCCGCGCCTTTGGGTGGTGACTCTTACGATCAAGACGTGTTCACAGCTCGTGGCCAATTGGAATTCACACCGAACGATAATTTCAAAATGAACATTATTGGTGATTACAGCGAACGTGATGAAAATTGCTGTGCCGGTGTCCCGATTTCAGTAACCACCTCCTCTGCGTTGATAAATGCTATTGGTGGCGCAGGCTATCCACTTAACACCGATGCGACTACGCCGCGCGCATTGGATCGCAATTCTTACACGGCCTACTACAACCGTGAGATCGGTCAAAGAGTTGACGAAAAAGGCATCTCAGCTCAAATGGAATGGGACGCAGATTGGGGTAGCATTACCTCTATTACTGCCTATCGCAATTGGCAGAATGTTCAGGGTCAAGACATTGACTACACAAATGCCGACATTGCCTATCGTCCTAGTGATGGCAGCAATGGCAACGAGTTCAAAACTTTCACACAAGAATTACGAATTGCCGGTTCAACAGATAATGTTGATTGGTTGTTTGGTGGTTTTTACATGAATGAAAAGCTGGAGCGTCGTGATACTTTTAGGTTCGGTGCAGCTTATGAAACATACCTTGGCCTATTACTTTCAGGCGGAGCCAACCCTGCGCAAGTGTCTGTCTTCACCGGTTTGCCGTTTGGCTCTAGTTTGCCAGCGGATCAGGGAATGTTACAAGACATTTATTTGCATACAGCCAAGACCTTTGCCTTGTTTACTCATAACACTTGGCAAGTAACTGATCAGCTTTCGCTGACTGGTGGTTTGCGTTGGACAAACGAGAACAAAGACGTGAATGCAACCTTTACAACAAATGCACCGGGTTGTGCAGCGTTTGAAGGCGCATTCGGTATTGACCCAATTTCTGGTGCCATTGCCGGTGGCGCTGGGGCGTTAGCACCTGTTATTGGTCTTGTTTGTTTGCCATGGGCCAGATCTGGTCTTGATGGTGCAGCAAGCTCGCAAAGCATTGACTCAAGCCAGCTGTCCGGTACGGTCAAAGCAGCTTACAGAATAAACGATGATGCGATGATTTATGCTTCTTATGCCAGTGGCTTTAAAGCTGGCGGCTTGAACCTTGATCGTAAGTTTGACACGGGCGCAACACCCGGCACATTAGCTGCATGGGATACTAGGTTTGCTCCGGAAACCGTTGATACCTTTGAAGTTGGTCTAAAAACAGAAGGTTTTGACAATTCTTTATTGTTTAATGTAACAGCTTTTTCCTCGCGATTTAATGATTTCCAACTAAATACATTTACCGGAACATCTTTCGTGGTTAACTCCGTACCAGAAGTAAAATCAGACGGTGTTGAGGTGGAATTATTATTCCTACCGAACATTGACGGACTAACAATCCAAGGCGGAATGACTTATTCCAACACCCGTTATGGCACACAGGCTGGAACTCCGGCCAATTTGTCAGGGCAACAAATGTCATTGTCTCCTAAATTGTACGTAAATGCGGCTATCACTTATGAACAGCCATTAGGCCCTAATATGGTATGGCGTGTTCATGTAGATGGACGTGCAGTTTCAGCGTACAATACCGGCTCTGATCTTGATGCTGCCAAACAGCAAGACAGCTTTGCTACATTCAACACCCGATTTACAATCGCCGAAGCTGATGATGCTTGGTCGGTAGAAATTTGGGCGAAGAATGCACTTAACCAAGGCTATATGCAGGTTGCATTCGATACGCCTTTGGCTGGTGCCAATGCATTTAGCATGTTCCCTGGCGCTCCTCGTATTTGGGGCGCAACGGTTCGCGGCAAATTCTAAGTCGTTAACGATATCTCTATAAAAGGGTCAAGCTTTTGCTTGACCCTTTTTTTGTTACTGAACAAACAAAATTTAACGACATTTCTCTAACCCCTGCTTAACCCTGTTTGAGTAGACTTAGCCATGAATTAGTTCCTTCTTCTGGATGCTAACTGTTTTTGGGTTGATGAAATGACATTGTCGCGTATTTCCAACTTTATAATACCTCTGCTTTTCGCAATAATTCTTATTGCGACAGGCCATGCATCAGCACAGCAACCTGTTGAATTTTCTACACAAAAAGGGGCAGGCTCTGGCCGTATTGGTCTATGCCGACGGGCAAGTGGAAAACCGGATTATGGATGTGCCCGCCGGGCTTATGCCTGCGGCACTTGAACGCGCCGGGAATTTTTTATCGGCGCGGCTTAAGGGCAAACGGCTCTCGGAAACACGGGCAGATATTTTAGCCGAAATAGAGGCTGGGCAAGCGGCTTTGGAAGCTTCCGCCGCCGGATTGGTTAAACTTGGTATCGCAGAATGGTCTGGAGTCCCAAAAACATCCAAAAAACGCACATTAATTGTTCGCGGACAGGCTCAGCTCCTTGACAATGAGGTGGCGCAATCCGATTTGGAGCGTATAAGGCTTTT
>JAKITZ010000239.1 GCA_021647805.1 Robiginitomaculum sp. | reverse complement strand
ATGCACGATGCCGCAAGGCAATTAGTGTTAGAGCCGGGGGAGTTAGAGCAATCAGAAGAGAGATTATTCGCTTTGCGTGCTGTTGCTCGTAAGCACAAAGTGGATGTCGAACAATTAAGTTCTGTTCGTTCTGATCTGAGTGCTCGTTTGCAGGCATTGGAAAATTTGGAACAGGCACAAGCGAAAGCGTCTCAGGAGGTGCAAAAAGCTTATACTGAATACGCTAAAATTGCTGATGATTTGTCGCAAAAACGGCAAATAACCGCTAATAAACTGGATAAAGAAATATTAAAAGAGTTGGCTCCATTGCGGTTGGAAAAAGCAAAGTTCCTGACCCGTGTCGAAGTGCAAGACCCGCAAAATGGCAACGCGAACGGAATAGACAAGATCGGGTTTGAAATTTCCACCAATCCTGGAATACCGCTTGGCCCGCTGGCAAGTATCGCTTCGGGTGGTGAACTATCTAGAATTGCCTTGGCAATCAAGGCTGCTTTGGCGGCTAATTTTGGTCCGTCGGTAATGGTGTTTGATGAAATCGACCAAGGAGTGGGCGGCGCAGTTGCTGATGCTGTTGGCCGTCGTCTGGCAATGCTGGCTGTAGGGTGTCAGGTTTTGGTAATAACCCATAGTCCGCAAGTGGCGGCTCGTGCTTCGGCGCAGTTCCAGATAGAGAAGTCAGAAACAAAAGGCGTCTCACGAACTAACGTAATATTGCTTAACGAAAACCAGCGTGAAGAAGAAATTGCCAGAATGCTGGCCGGAGCAATAATTACCGAACAAGCCAGAGAAGCAGCAAAAGCATTATTGTCTTAATTGCTTTATCATCCGTTTTTTTTCAAAATGCAGTTTTGGAAAAAACATTCGTTAGTCTTTGGTGTTTTCCTCAGTGGATAAAGCTTAAAAAGACTCATCAATAAAGGATTTGTTGTTATTACAAATCCCTTTGCATATTTCACCAAAACCCAAGTTTCATTGAGTTGTTTACGTATTAACCATATCAAAGAACCGCAAACCCGCCTGTTAGTACGCCTTGCAACACCATTATAGCAAGAGCGGGCATTGGGGGTATGTCTGAAACTTATCCCCGCCGCTCAAGTGCTATTAAGGGGTAATGAGGGTGCAATCTTTGCCAATTAACCCTTGGCTCAGATAACCTCTTTGGCAATGAGCGCTAATTGAGGGTGAACAAGGGTTTGTCTTTCTTTGCCTATGCACCCTTGTCGTGACTCTTGTTTTGTCTCACGGCAAGTTCGCTTCGCACTCTTCGCGCCGCGAGACAGAATAATTAACTATGGCGTGTTTATTTCGGCAAAGATGTCATATCTGCTGCTCGCCATAAATACCAACTGGCGAGAGTTCGCCAAGGCTTCCAGTTTACGCCCATTTCTTGTAATTGTTTCTTTGTTGGTCGCGCGTCTAGTTGGTATGCCGCGCGAACTCCGTTTAGGATACCGATATCATCAAGCGGCAAAATATCCGGGCGTTCAAGTGTGAACATCAGGTACATTTGCGCCGTCCATTTACCAATTCCGCGAACTGCTATCAGTCGCTCAATGATCTCATCATCGGACATTTCAAGCAAATTTGTCGTTGCCGGAATTGTTCCATCAATGGTTTTAGCTGCCAGATCAATTACCGCGATTGCTTTGTTTTTTGACAATCCGGCTGATCGTAAATGCTCGATATCTGCGATGGCAAGTTGTTCCGGTTTTGGGTATTCATCGGGAAATAAATCCAAAAATCTTCCAAAGATAGTCGCCGCTGCTTTGCCGGAAATTTGTTGATAGACTATCGAGCGCAGCAAAGCCTGATAGGGAGCTTTGGTCTTGGTTGCCGCAGGACTAAATGGCGGGTGAATAGCAATCAATCCAGCCATTACTGGATCTTGTGACAGGTGTTTAATTGCTCTGTTATTCATTGGTTTTGTATTTGCATAAGCCAAGTCATCAATACCGGTGCTATGGCCAATAGGGCTACATATTCAAGGCCATAACGTTGATTGCTTTTGAACGATTTTAGGCACTGATCAGAATCATTAAAGTCAGTTAGCCGTATTTGTCCGGCAAGATTAAAAGCAAATAATCCAGTGGCTAAAAACCCGCCATATAATGCCTGTCTTTGTAATTCTTCTGCTATTGTATTGGCTTGCGAGTTACCGGCAAACATCAATAAACCAAGACAGATAAAATAGATCAGACCAACGGCAATTTTCGAGTATTTACCGAACAATCTGGCGGTTGATTTTATACCGATCAGCGCGTCATCTTCTCGATCCTGGTGGGCGTAAATAGTATCATAGCCCAAAGTCCAAAATGCCAGACTAGCATAAAGCAAAACTGCTGCATTGCTTATTTCGCCGGATATTGTGGCATAACCAACCAAAGCCCCAGCGTTAAATGTTAAGCCGAGCCATGCTTGTGGCCAATAAGTAATACGCTTCATGAACGGATATAAAACCACCAGAATAATGGCAGCTAAAGATATTTGTTTCGCAAGAACAGGCAAAAATAACCAGACAACAAACCCGACAAATAATTGCAAACCCAAAAACCAATATGCTTGTCGTAAGGTAATTGCGCCGCGGGGTAAGGGGCGGTTCTGTGTCCGGCTGACTTTGGCATCAAGGTCACGATCCAATATATCATTATATGTGCAACCGGCTCCGCGCATGGCTATTGCGCCAAGTCCGAACAATAGCGCAAACTTTAAGTCCGACCAAATCCAAGACTGATCAAGTCTGGCCAGCGCAATTCCAGCCCAACACGGAATTGCCAATAACCAAAACCCGATAGGTCGATCAAATCTGGCTAATTGCAAATATGGCTGTAATGTTTTTGGGGCATAATTGCTAACCCAGTTGCGCAGCTTAGCATCTGCGATATGATCGGATTTGTCTGTCATCATTTTCAGTGCAATGAAAACTAACCTCAGGTCAAGCCATATCGTGTATTTGTACATGTCGCGTTAAGCTTGGTAAGAGGTGGCATGCGTTTTTGCAGGCGCGACACCGAGCGTTATAGTTAGGAACTTTGTCTGTAGAAAGACTCATGTAAAAGCGAGTTATATTGACATGTAAATACATATATATATATATAAGTGTGCCGGCAAAAGGATAAGTTGTATGTATAAAATATTTTTGGTCATTCTTTGGCTGGTTATTGCCGGGACGGCAACTGCCAGTGAGCAGGATTTATGGATATTTAAAGAAAGCCAAACACAAAGCGAACAATCAACCTTAACCAACGGCCGAGTAACCAGTATCAAAGCGCAGTTT
>JAKITZ010000238.1 GCA_021647805.1 Robiginitomaculum sp. | reverse complement strand
GCGCAGCGATCTCGGCTCGCAACATATCACCGGTGGATAATTGCACAGCACCACGGTCTCTTACTATCTGTTTGGCCTGTGTACCCTTACCAGCACCCGGTGGCCCGAAGATCACCATATTCATCTGCGGCGGCCCCGCATTTTCGATTTTTTGATCAAGCCTTCATATTGATGGGCGATCAAGTGCGATTGGATTTGCGCTACAGTATCCATAGTTACCGACACCACAATCAAAATTGACGTGCCACCAAGATAATAAGGAACCGCATAAGCCTTCATCACAAAAACCGGCATTAAACAAACCGCAGCCAAATATATTGCGCCAATGGTTGTAAGTCTGGTCAATACATAATCAAGGTAAACTGCGGTTCTGTCCCCTGGTCTGATACCCGGTAAAAAGCCACCGTTTTTGCGTAAATTATCAGCGGTATCCTTGGGGTTAAAAACAATCGACGTGTAAAAGAATGCAAAGAAAATAATCCCGGTCGCATAAACAATCATATATAACGGCTTGCCATCACCAAGCGCCGAAACCACAACCCGCAGCCAATCGGGGCCGGATTGCGCCGAAAACCCAGCCATGGTCGCTGGTAGCAATAACAGTGATGAAGCAAAAATTGGCGGGATAACACCGGCGGTGTTTAATTTAAGCGGCAAGAAGCTACTGTCGCCGCCCATCATCTTATTGCCCTGCTGTCGCTTAGGGTATTGGATCAACAACCTACGCTGTGATCGCTCGATGAAAACAATAAATAATATCACGCCGACAGCCAGAGCGAAAATAACCAGCAATGCGATTGGCGCTAATGAGCCTTGTTGTGCCATCTGCAATGTCTGCACTACGGCGCCGGGCAATGCCGAAACAATACCAGCAAAAATGATCAATGAAATACCATTACCAACACCTCTGGCAGTGATTTGCTCACCAAGCCACATAAGGAACATGGTGCCGCAAACCAGTGTGATTACCGTTGACGCTTGAAAGAATAAGCCGGGATCAAGCACAACATTTGGCGAATTTTGCAAGCTAATGGCGATCGAAAACGCCTGAACTACGGCCAAAATCACAGTAAGATACCGGGTATATTGGTTTAAGGTTTTACGTCCTGCTTCACCGTCCTTTTTCAAAGCCTGTAATGAAGGCACAGAAGCCTGCATTAACTGCATAATAATCGAGGCCGAAATATACGGCATCACGGTAAGGGTAAATACGGCCAAACGGGCAACAGCACCGCCAGAGAATGTATTGATCATCCCCAACAAACCACCGGATTGGCTTTCGAATATTTGCGCATAGGCATCAATGTTAATGCCAGGAATGGGAATATAAGTGCCCAATCGATAAACGATCAATGCAAGAATTGTAAACCAGATACGCTGTTGCAATTCCTTAGCTTTGCCAAAGGCACTAAGGTTAATATTAGCAGCGAGTTGTTCTGCAGCAGAAGCCATGATTAAACCGGTTCCCTTTTCTTACACTTCAATTTTGTTCAACCTTTTTCTTTTACCGGTTTCGGCTCAACTTTGGGAAGAACAACTTTGCCGTCAGCCTTTTCAACCGCAGCAATCGCCGCAGCGCTAGCGCCAGCGACAGTTATTTCTACTTTGGTCTTTAGTTCGCCTTTTGCAAGTAGTCGCACACCATCAAGCTCACGCCGGATCACACCAGAAGCTACTAACACTTTGGCATCAATAGGCTTTTTGGCATCAATTTTCTTGTCATCAATCGCCATTTGTAAGCGACCAACATTAACTTCAGCCCATTTTGCACGATTTGGTTTGTTAAAACCACGCTTTGGCAAACGCATGTGAAGCGGCATTTGACCACCTTCAAAACCTTTAATCGCCACACCGGAACGTGACTTTTGTCCCTTAACACCGCGACCGGCAGTTTTACCTTTGCCCGAACCCGGCCCACGGCCAAATCGTTTAGCAGTCCGGCTAGAACCGGGATTATCGTTAAGCTCATTCAAACGCATAATATTCTCTCCGGGAAGCAAATTGACTTCCACTTATAAATTTAGTCTTCGACGATCTCGACCATGTGCGAGATCTTTTTGATCATTCCGCGAACTGAAGGTGTGTCTTCAAGAACCCGGGTGCGACCGATTTTACCAAGACCTAGTCCAACCAATGTTGCCCGCTGATCTTTGGGGCGACGAATTGCTGAACCTGTTTGGCGAACGGTTACGGTTTTTTTTGCTTTAGCCATATTACTTCTCTTTAATTCAAGCGGATCAATGTTCAACCGTCGTTAGTTACAACGTCTGGCGCACTGGCACCATCTTGACGACGAGCGACCAAATCGGAAACCTTTTTACCGCGTTTAGCAGCAACACCTCTAGGGCTGTTTTGCTTGCGCAAAGCATCCATTGTTGCGTGCACCATGTTGTAAGGGTTTGATGAGCCTTGGCTTTTTGCCACCACATCTTGAATGCCTAAACACTCAAATACAGCCCGCATTGGACCGCCGGCAATAATACCAATACCCGGAGGTGCAGCGCGAATAAAAACTTTACCTGCGCCATGATGACCTTTGCCATCATGATGCAAAGTGCGGCCTTCTCTAAGCGGTACGCGGATCATGGTTTTTTTGGCAACTTCGGTGGCTTTTCTGATCGCTTCTGGGACTTCACGAGCTTTGCCGTGACCATAACCAACCTGACCTTTTTGATCGCCAACCACTACCAGTGCAGCAAAACTCATTCTGCGACCACCTTTTACTGTGGCGGCAACACGGTTGATAAACACCAACCGATCGACCAGCTCATCGCGTTCTTCTTCATTGCGACGCTTGCGGCCTCTGTTTTCATTTGGACGTGCCATTTATCGTCTCTCCTAGAACTGCAGACCATTGTCACGCGCGGCATCTGCCAGCGCTTTGACACGTCCGTGAAAAATATAAGCACCGCGATCAAAGATCACTTGCTCAACACCGGCTTTTTTAGCTCGTTTGGCGATCAACTCACCAACAGCCTTGGCCGCAACAACATTACCAGTAGATTTAGCTGACTTTGCCACATCTGCTTCTAATGATGAAGCATGGGCCAATGTTTTACCACTGGCATCGTCAATAAGCTGGACATAAATGTATTTGTTGGAGCGAAAAACAGACAGACGCGGGCGACCATTTGCCAGCTTTTTCAAGCGGGTTCTGGTGCGCATAGCTCTGCGGGCTAGAATATCTCTTGGATTTTTCATATCTACTTCTTCTTGCCTTCTTTGCGACGTACATATTCGCCAACATAACGAACACCCTTGCCTTTATATGGCTCTGGTGGACGATACTGACGA
>JAKITZ010000237.1 GCA_021647805.1 Robiginitomaculum sp. | reverse complement strand
TAGCCCAGATCACCATCAGCATTGGTAAAATCATTCAAGGACGAACCACCGGCTTCTATGGCTTGGCGAATCACTTGGCGGATATGTTCAACCAAAGCTTCTAATTGCTCTAGGGACAAATCACACGAACGCGCTGTTGGGTGAATATTTGCCCGAAACAAGGCTTCACAAACATATATATTACCCAGACCGGCAATAACTTTTTGATCCAGCAAAGTCGTTTTGATCGGTGCTTTGCGTTTTGACAATGCCAGCTTCAAATCGCTCGCAGATAATTGATTGCCCACCGGCTCCGGGCCAAGGTGCTCCAAAAACTTGCATTCGTCGATTTCATCAGTTGCAAACAAATCCATAAATCCGAATCGTCTAGGATCATTATAAATAACCGAAGCTCCATCAAACATCTCGAACACCACATGGTCATGTTTGGTTTTTCTGTCCTTTGGCATGGCTTCATTTACACCAAGAGCCAAAAATGACCCACTCATGCCCAAATGACTAAGCAAGGTTTCACCATTATCCAACTCGAGTAACAAATATTTCGCGCGGCGAGAAAGTTTCAAGATAGCCACGCCAGCTAATCGTTTGGCAAAATTATCTGGAAAATCAAACCGCAAGTTTTTCCTGCGAACGATTAGCCGCTTAATGCGATTACCTTCTAATACCGGTGCCAGGCCGGCTCGAACTGTTTCTACTTCTGGAAGTTCAGGCATTTTACAAAATGTCCTATGGTGATTTTTGGAACGAGAGGCTATGTTCCGCCGAGATGAAGATGAAGTCTACAAATAACTCACAAGAATCATTTGGATTCAAAAATGTTCCCAAGGCAAAAAAAGCGGGAATGGTGCGCGATGTGTTTGATCGCGTAGCCGATAATTATGACTTGATGAATGATTTTATGTCCTTTGGCGTGCACCGGTTATGGAAAGACATGGTAATTGCCAGAGCCAATCCACAACCGGGGCAATTGCTTATTGATGTGGCTGGCGGAACCGGCGATCTGTCACGACGTTATATTGCCGCCGCCAACAAGGTAAGAAAACGCCGTGGCGGCGAGCCAGCCTCGGCAATTGTGACCGATATCAATGCTGAAATGTTACTGGCCGGCAGAAAAGATGATGATCCGCAAACTCTAAGCTGGGC
Source organism: Robiginitomaculum sp. (assembly GCA_021647805.1). Taxonomy (GTDB): domain Bacteria; phylum Pseudomonadota; class Alphaproteobacteria; order Caulobacterales; family Maricaulaceae; genus Robiginitomaculum_B. The sequence continues at coordinate 2,164 of JAKITZ010000237.1, read as the reverse complement.
GTGCGGTAATGCGGAAAAGTTACCCTTTGCCGATAATATTGCCGATAATTTGACCATTAGTTTTGGCATTCGTAATGTCACCGACAAGCCAAAAGCTTTGCGTGACATATTGCGGGTATTAAAGCCCGGCGGACAGTTTTTATGTCTCGAATTTTCAAAACCAACTTCACGGGCAATAGAGCTACCGTATGATTTATGGTCATTTAATGCCATCCCTGCCATTGGAGAAATGATCTCGAAAGATCGTGACAGTTATCAGTATTTGGTAGAAAGCATTCGCAAATTCCCTGATCAGGAAACTTTCGCTGAAATGATGCGAGAGGTCGGGTTTGTATCCGTATCATTTACTAATTTCACCGGCGGCGTTGCCGCTTTGCATTGTGGCTGGAAAGTTTGACCTGATGGGCAGTTTAATCAATCTTTTCCAGCTATTACGAACGGTTACGATTCTGGCCAGATATGATGCGCTAATACCTAGTGATTATCGCGGTCTGTTACCGGCTGGAACCAAGGCTTTTGGCTGGCTTTGTCGGTTTGGCAGAGCAGCGCCAAAGGGCGGCCAAGGGGTACGTTTGGCCAGAGCTTTAGAAAAACTGGGCCCTTCTTATGTCAAGTTAGGGCAATTTTTGGCAACCAGAGGTGATATCTTAAGCAAGGAGGTGGTTGAGGGTCTTTCCACCTTAAAAGACAAGATGGATCCATTTACCCAAAGTGAAGCCATTGCCATGTTAGAGCAGGCTTTTGGAGAAAACTGGAAACAGCAAATCATTGACTTTAGCGAACCAGTCGCCGCAGCTTCCGTGGCGCAAGTCCACAAAGCAAAAACCAAAGACGGACAGCAAATCGCGGTTAAATTGTTACGTCCCAGCATAGCAAAGCGCATTGAACGCGATGTAAAAACCCTTAAATTCGGTGCAAAATTGGCCGAGAAATTATTTCCCGCGTCCAAACGGTTGGAGCCAATACGGTTTGTTGAAACCGTTAGCCGTTCTTTGTTGCTGGAAATGGATTTGCGAATGGAAGCGGCAGCCTGTTCGGAATTGCGCGAAATATCCAACCAAATAGACAATGTTACCATTCCGGCTCCGCATTGGGATCTGATTCGCGAACAAGTATTGGTTATTGACTGGATTGACGGCATTGCTTTGACGCAAGTTGAAAAGCTTAAATCCGCAAAGATTGATCTGGACAAGCTGGCAGAAATAATTCCGGTCAGCTTTTTACAATTCGCACTGGATCACGGGGTTTTCCATGCTGACCAGCACGAAGGCAATATGTTTGTGCAAAATGATGGCACATTAGCGTTAGTGGATTTTGGAATTGTTGGCCGCATTGGTCGGCCAGAGCGTCGTTATCTGGCCGAGATTTTATACGGGTTTTTACGTCGGGATTACCGCCGGGTAGCCGAAGTTCATTTTGAAGCTGGTTATGTACCCGATAGCCATCTGGTTGACGATTTTGCCCAAGCGTTAAGAGCAGTTGGTGAACCGGTATTTGGAAAAACCGCCAAGAATGTCTCAATGGGTCAGTTATTATTGCATCTGTTCGCCGTTACTTCACGCTTTGATATGCATTTGCGGCCGGAATTGGTATTACTACAAAAAACCATGGTGCAAGTCGAAGGCGTGGCCAGAACCCTAAACCCCGATCATGATTTATGGAAAGCCACCGCCCCGGTAATTGAAAACTGGATCAAGCGCGAACTTGGCCCCGAAGGCCAGTTAAACGAGCTGGCCGATGATCTGCTAGATTTACGTGATGCCGCCAGAGCAATGCCGGCGGTAATAAGTGATCTGACTTCAATGGTTCATCAGGCAAAACAAAGCGGCATTTCTCTTGATGATGACAGCTTAAAACGACTTGGCAAGCACCAAGCCAAAGCCAACAGGCTTCGTAACTGGGCTTTGATCATTGCCTCTTTGAGTGTTTTTGCCGCGGCCATCAAATTTTTGCTGTAAATAATTACTTTACACCTCCCAATCAGCCCGACACTTTGTCTGTCCTCCTCATCCTCGGATCAAGTCCGGGGCTAAAACTTTTATTGGTAAATACTCCAGCTCTCGGAGGCTGTTTAAAGTAAAAATTCGTAAAATGGCGATCTCATCACCTATTGTCATCACACGGCTTGTCCGGGTGACCCAGTTTTCTTAATTGCGATTCTTTA
>JAKITZ010000236.1 GCA_021647805.1 Robiginitomaculum sp. | reverse complement strand
GAGCCGTGATAAATACGTTTGTTAATCCACCCATAAGTAACTTGCTGGCGGCGATCCCCAGCGCGGCAGACTTTCCCCTGCCACGATCTGCAAGCAATACCAAAGGGCGATTCCGGTGGCCACGAACGACATGAATTATTTGTTGGACAGCTAAGTTTTGTTGTTCGAGACGTTGATGTTCTGGTTGTATGGTGCGTGGTTTGAGTGGCGTGTCATGGATACGAAACTCATTTTCATCGAGCTTTATTTTTATGCATAAGTCACTTTTAGACAGTTTGTGAATGAATCGCCACATAAACCAGTGGTCGTTTTTTTCTTCAAGCCACGATTCCAAAGGGGGGCAAAGGATTAAAAACATCCCTCCTCCGCGTAGCGTACCGCTCAAAGCGGCAAATAAATTGGGATCAAAATCGTCTTCAATATCATAAACAATTAAGCGGTACTCATGTCCAATGACATTGACGGCTTTGATTTTTGCTTGCTTGCGATAAACGTGAGGTGTCTGTTGTGAAATCCAGGTGATGTCTTCTTGATGATATGTGGCGAGAAACTTGGCAGCGAGCTGATTTCTATCGGCTTGCTCGCCAATGATGAGTATGGGGAGGCGACAAAAATGGCTTCTTGAAAAATCAGATAGTGATTTCAGTGCAGCTAATTCGAGCCGAAACTCAGTCGTCATTTTCGAGAAATCCGGATTAACTTTGAATTACGACGTGTACTTCCAGGCCGATAAGTTTGCTGGCTAGTTCGGTATTGTTTAGTTTGATTAAAACTTTGCCTAATCGACTTGCGGTATCAACGACTTGATTGACGCGCTCTACAACGCCTTGCAAGTCCCTGGGTAACGAATTGCTGGAGACCGTGGCGCGCATGCCAGGTTCGACTTTGAGTAAATCACTTTCATACACATCGCATATCACGTACATGGCACTGTCATCAGCCAGTAATATGGTCGGTCCCCCGCCAATCGTTTCGCCGACCTGTTTGCGTATTTCCAAAACAATGCCATCACGCGGTGCGACGAGTTTTCCTTTTTTTAGCAAATTTGTTGCGAGCTTTAGTTTTAGCTTGGCTTGAGATATGCCCAGCTCACTTTCACGTTTTACCTGCTGAAGGCGAAATTCTTGTAAAACCAGCTGGTGCTTGGCTTCATCTCGATTTTGCTCTCGTCGAGATAGTTCGGTAGCGACTTGAACCTTTGTTTCTAAAGATTGGTAATTTTGTAAATGTTTGTTGGCCCGCTCAAGTATGTTTTTCACTTCGGAAATTTTTGCTTGTTGCATTTTTATCTGTTCTGGGCCAAGTGATTTTCGGTTCTTAAGTTCGAGTTCGGCGAGTGCTTTACGGGTATCTAGTTCGATGTGGTTACTGAACTCCAGCAATATTTGGTTTTGTGTCACGCGCTGGCGTGGCTCAACTTTAATGGCTGAGATTTCGACCCCGGGTGTACCGACCAGAAAAACAATTTTATCTTTGGGAGAGATATACCCTAGCGCACCAATTTCTGCTGCTATCGTTGTGTTGATTACGCTAGTTGATAGAAGGAGTCCCAATAGACTTGCCTGGATAATGGTCGTTTTTTGAGTCTTAAGCATGAGTAAATATTCGTCCTTATAATGTTTCCAAGTTTGGGTAGATACTCTCTTTGGCGCGTTGAAGGTGTGTGTGATCATCAATTTCAGACCAAACCAAGCGCTCGATGCACAGACAAGAAATAGGGCGAGTCAAGCTAGCCCGAACGAATCCTTCGGTTTCATATTCATGGTGAAGTGTTTTTTTAAACAGAGGTTTTGAAATCTCCATCATGTGTTTAAATAAACCAGAAGATACTTTGCTTATGCCAACCAGCTCACCAGCTATTGATTGACTTAGTTGAGCCCGGTCTTTCGACATGTTGACCAAAGTGAAGTTCTCCTTGGTTTCTACATAGACTTCATCACCTGAGTTTGTTTGGTCTGATAGGAGAATCAAATCATTTCGAGGATCGTTTTGTATAATGTCCAAGGCTTTTTGCTCATATATTAGGTCGGATTCAAGCAATAAAAAATTTTTATTTACTACGTTCTCAATCAACGATAAAGAGTAAAAACTGCCGGAATCAGCATAAGTCGGATTGTTGATGGTTTGTAGCCAGTTGCCCTGTTCGGTGGCTAATTGTTCGTAATATTCAGCTTTATGTCCAGTTACCAAGGTGACTTTTTTGATACCTGCGCGTTTTAATCGAATCAGGGACTCTTCGATAATCGTTTTTTTCCCAATTTGAATAAAACCCTTCGGTTTCACAATACCTTGCTTGCCCAAACGTGTGCCTCGCCCTGCGGCGAGAATAACGGCATGTTTAACTTTAGACATCGTGGCAAACCTTATTCCGAAATAGGTTAATTAAGCGTTTCCAGTCATTATTGGAAATGTCGCCCATGTTTGCAATGCGAAACAGAATCGATTGCAAGTCCCCCTGGCCAGCATAAATCACAAACCCCTCTGATTTGAGTAAATCATGAAGTTTGGGGTAATCCCAGCCTTGAGGCAAATGAAATGAAGTAATCATGGCGCTGCAGTCTTTTTGCTCTAGATAAAGCGGCATACCTAGCGAGGGGAAAATATTTTGCAGTTCCTGAGACAGTGTTTGATAGCGTGTGTGGCGAGCCTGCCAGCCACCGTTGTCAGCGAGTTCATCTAGCGCCTCATCCAGTGCAAAGGCTGCGTGTACGGCTTGAGTGAAAGGTGAAAAACCCTTGAGCTGTTCGTTGTAATATCGATACAAATCAAGATAAAGCGTTTGTGCCTGAGTCTTGGTGTTTTCTAGTTGTTCGGTTTTCATTAACACAAAAGCCATGCCGGGTACGGCATGAATGCATTTGTTTGCTGTGGCAGCTACGGCGAGTGGTTGCCATTGCTCAAATAATATTTCCTCTCCGGCAAAACTGGAAACCGCATCGATCAGTAATGCTTTGTTATATTCATTACAGAGCTCAGCAATCGGCGATAGGTCGTTTAGGCGCCCGGTAGTGGTTTCATTGTGTACGGTAACAACGTGGGTAATGTCTTTGTTGTTTTGCAAATGTTGTTCTACAACAGATAAATCAATCGCGGACTCCCACTTGCCTTTGATTTCTTCTAATGGTCGGCCAGCTGCGCGCAACATGTTTGCCATGCGTTCGCCATATACACCATTTGCAATAACCAGTGTTGTGGACTGTTGAGGTGCTAGGGTGTTAAGCATGGCTTCAACTGCACAGGTGCCGGAGCCGCTCAAGAGTACAGTTGTGTAGTTTTTATTGGCGCCGTCCTCGCCATTCGTAATACGATCT
>JAKITZ010000235.1 GCA_021647805.1 Robiginitomaculum sp. | reverse complement strand
AGCACAAGGAAAGTTGGGAGAACGGTTAGGATTAAGCGCTGTACCCGGCTCATGAAAATTTTAATCACCGGCGCGGACGGGCAGCTTGGAAAATCACTGCAATTGACCGCCAACAGCCCTGACCATCAAATCACTGCACTTAACCGCACCCGGTTTGACCTGACAAATCCACAACAAATGCAAAATGTCTTGGAGGCAGTATCGCCTGATATCGTCATAAACACTGCCGCATGGACAAATGTTGATGGCGCAGAAACCAACGAAAAAACAGCATTTGCCATTAACGAAAAAGGCACCGGTGATTTGGCGGAATTGTGCGCGCAGAAAAATATTGTTCTGATCCATATTTCTACCGATTATGTTTATGATGGTGCATCAAAAGACCGCTGGAATGAGACGGATAAAACAAGGCCGCAAACTATTTATGGTCGTAGCAAGCTAGCTGGCGAGAAGGCCATTAGAGATAGCAGTGTCCGTCACCTGATATTGCGTACTTCTTGGGTTTACAGCCCCTTTGGAGCTAATTTCCTAAAAACCATGCTTCTCCTGGCCGGTGAGCGCGATGAAATTTCAGTGGTTTTTGATCAAATAGGTTGTCCAACCTATGCCCCGCACTTGGCCACAGGAATTATGCAGATAGTACGAGCAATAAGCAAAAGCCCACAACATCAATATCATGAAACTTTCTGTCTTGCCGGAACGGAACAAATAAGCTGGGCGACTTTTGCACAAGAGATATTCCGACAGTCCAAACAGTTACAACTACCATTTGCCAAAGTTGTTCCCATACCATCTTCTGATTATTCGACAACCGCAACTCGCCCGCAAAACTCCGCTCTTGATTGTAATTTGATTGCAGAACGATTTGCAGTAAAACTACCCTCGTTCAAAGTCGGAATTAAGGAGTGCTTGCAAAATTATGAACTCAAGAATCCAGCTTGTGACGAAGCCAATAAGCCCCTCTTAGCATTGGACGCTCAAGTAAAACATAAGTAATTTGCCCAACGATCAAGCTGCTAATAACTAATATTGGCAAGGCAATAATATTATCCCAATACCCTGGTACAGCAAACCAGCCCCAAATCCACCCAACAACGCTCAAAGTCAGAACATGGGTAAGATACAACGAATAAGATTGATCACCAATCCAGATCAGGGCTGTTGAAAATGACTTCCCGTTTTGCTCCATGACCACCAGGCCATAAACTAGCAAGCTTGCTGAGGGCGCAAAAAATAAAGCTCGCTTACTATGCACCCAAAACTCCTCTATTGAATTGTAGCTGGCGTAAATAAGTGTCAATAAAAATAATGTCACCCCAGCAAAAACCAGTATTTGCCAAAAATGCACTTTCCAACGAATAACAGCAAATGCAACCATTGCGCCGCCTAAAAACTCGATAATAAGCGGTGACAGAATAAGGCTAGTCAATGCAGACAACCTAGACGAATATTGCCAATACCCCAACACAGCAACAACGGATACTAACAAAAGAAACCAGATAAGATATTTTCGCGGTAATAATAACCCAAGCGCAAATATTAAATAAAAATACATTTCATGGATCAACGTCCAACCAACAGCCAACAAAGGTGGTTGCTGGTCAGGCAGTAGTAAAAATGATCTAAAAAAATTTGGCTGTCCGAGAGTACTAGAAAAAACCATATGCGGAACAATTAACCAAACAAATACTAGTGACAGACTGACCACCCAGTACAATGGATAGATACGAGTAATTCTGGCTAGTAAAAACAGCCACGAACTTTGCCAACCAACTCTAGTGTTCTGCGTTACATAGACCATGATAAAGCCGCTGATGACAAAAAACAAATCAACACCTGATAGCCCATTTATCAACCAATCAGGCAAAATCTGGTCATTTGAATATTTGCGCTCAATTATCAACAAGTGTGAAGCTAGAACCAGCAAAACCGCAATTCCGCGTAATGCCCTAATACTATCCAGTCTGGTAATAATTACATTTTTTTGCAATTCTATTCCTTGTCTTGCATAAATTCCCAAACTTCATCGAACATAAATTCCCATATCTCATCAGAAAAATAAAATAATCGCCGCTCTTTGGTTGCATGAATTGCATCAGGATCTTTTCGTAATAATTCAACCGCTTGCAATCGCTCGGAGAAAGCCAACTCGGTCATAGACAAAACTTTTAAGGGAATATCAGCTTTTGACAAAACAGCCGTAGTTTTCTCGATAATTTCTCTATTCCCAGCAATCATTTGCCCCTCAAGCGCTGCCTTACAGGAAATCATTTGTGACGGCTCCTTAAAAACCGATACAACCTTGTAATGCTCTACAGAATTGACCACAAAATCAATTTCTTCGCGCAATGCAGGATGGCGTAAATAAATAGATTTCGCCTCTAATAACCGACCCTCAACTTCTTCTCGTAGACCTGCATCTTCATTCTCCATGATCAATACCAGATCAATATCGGAACCTTTGACCATTTCCCCTGAATATCTCTCTGGCCGTGGCACTTCGTGCGCCATATCCCGGCACACATCACCAGCTATCAATACCCCAACACGACAAAGCAAATCATTGCCGAGTGTTTCATCAAGCATCTTACGGGCAATTTTGCGTTTTTTATCGGAAATACCCCGGTGTATCTGCCTGTGCCTTTTGCCTTCTTCAACCGCAGCTTCTATGTCTTCGATTCTTGAAACTCGAGAATAGGTCAGAAAGTTGCGCAAAATAGACGGGCTCAATCTAGCAAACCCCTCGATTTTGGCATCTATTCGTAAATAGTATTGCCCATAGTGATGATTGACTAATCGTCCACTATTAGTAGTTGTCTGCCACAGTTCGAAATATCGCCTGCCGAATTCTTCAAACAATTCCCCACCAGATACCGAACCCTTTTCAGGTAGAAAGTCGAGTATTTGTTTTTCCAGTTTTGTATTTAGCATATTACCAACTCTTACAATTCCAAGGTCAAATAAAACCCGTGTTTGCCAAAAAAATCAATCCTTCATACCGTTTCTATTTACCCCTAGCACTACCAATGCGGATTTGCGATCCAGTTTTCTCAAAAGTTCTTCCAACCACATAACCACCCAAGCCCATGGTCAGCAAACCCCACATCCCCGGCGGTATTTCCAACACCACGGCTACTCCGCCAAACGCCTGCACATAAGGTGCTATAAGATAATTATTGGCAATTACTGCCACAAATACCAACATGGAAACAGGTCGCCAATTACGTTGCAGCCAGCTTTCCCCCTTGGCTTCGGCAACCACTACATCGCGGCCGGCCAAGACAAACTGCTTTTCCTGTGCGATCAATAATTTCTCGATCTCTCGC
>JAKITZ010000234.1 GCA_021647805.1 Robiginitomaculum sp. | reverse complement strand
GGTAATATGCGATGATGCCACAACTTCGGGCATGGGGGTGTTTCCTTGGCTAGAAAATGCCGCTGATCATGACTGGTTATGTCTTACTGGCGGGGCAATTGGCATGGGAATGCCGATGGCAGTTGGTGCGGCTATCGCGTGCCCTGACGATCAGGTTTTTGCATTATCTGGCGATGGTGCGGCCGCCTATACTTGTCAGGCTTTATGGACACAGGCTCGTGAAAAACAAAACATCATAAATGTGGTTTTTGCCAATCATTCGGACTTGATATTAAATTTTGAACTGGCAAGGGTTGGAGCCGGCGACCCTGGTCCTGCGGCACAAGCCATGCTTGACCTCTCCAATCCAAAAATGGACTGGGTGGCATTAGGAACTGGTTTTGGTGTGCCATCGGTTAGCACTAAAACTGCCGGTGAATTTGATGATGCACTGGTTCATGCACTGGCTACACCGGGCCCGCATTTGATTGTTGCAGAGATATAGAAAGGTAATGAGCATGCAGTTTGATTATATTATAATTGGTGCTGGTTCGGCAGGTTGTGTGTTGGCAAACCGGTTATCGGCTGATCCAAAAAACAAAGTATTACTGCTAGAAGCTGGCGGTGAAGATAAATCACCGATGATCCACATGCCAGCCGGTTTTATGAAATTATTATATGATCCCAAAAACAACTGGATGTATGATACCGAGCCAGAACCAAACCTCAACAATCGCTCTATCTTCCAACCAAGGGGCATGACCCTTGGCGGATCATCTTCGATAAACGGTATGCTCTGGGTGAAGTGCCAGCCACGGGATTTTGATCTATGGGCGCAATCAGGAAATAAAGGCTGGGGTTGGGATCATGTGCTGCCAATTTACAAAGCTATCGAAGATCACGAGCAAGGAGCAAGCGAGCTTAGAGGTGTTGGCGGGCCGATGGCTGTTACTGACTTCACCGAAACAGACTTTGTGTCCGACACCATTATTGACGGCGTAAAGGCCATGGGAATAGCCCATAATGTCGACCTAAATACCGAAGACCAAGAAGGGGTTGGTTACTTTCAAACCTCGATCAAAGACGGTAAACGCTTTAGTGCGGCCAGAGGTTACCTTGACCCGATCAAATCGCGCCCGAACCTAACTATATTGACCGAGGCAAAAGCCGGAGCATTGTCATTTAATGGTAAAAAATGCACCGGATTGGTTTTTACCCATAAAGGCAAACAAGTATCAGCCAAGGCCAACAAAGAGGTCATAATCTGCGGCGGAGCATTCAATAGCCCGCACATCTTGCAAATTTCCGGTATTGGATCGGCTAATGTCTTAAAAGATATCGGCGTAGAAATAGTTCATGAATTACCCGGCGTTGGCGAAAACCTGCAAGATCATTATAGCGCAGTAGTAAGCTGTAAACTGTCCAGTAAACTTGGTTATAACCATCGGGTGCAAGGCCTGCCATTAATTTGGGAAATGTTGCGTTACATGACCACCAAAAAAGGTGCGATGGCTATTGCACCTGCGCATATCGGAGCGTTCATCAAGTCCCGTCCAGAGTTGGAAACACCGGATTTACAGTTTCATTTCCTTGGAGCGTCATTAGAACTCGACGGCATGAAGGCACGTAAATACCCCGGCATGCTAGGTGCCGTTTATCAAATGCGACCAGAAAGTCGCGGCTGGGTAAGGGCTGCTTCGAATGATCCTAATGATAAACCAAAGGTACTTTGTAATTATCTCGATAGCGAAGAAGACGTGCGCTCGACTGTCTTTGGCCTGAAATGGATGCGCGAATTATTTGCCGGCAAAACTTTTGATGATATTAGAGCCGAAGAAGACAATCCCGGAGTAGAAGTTGTAACCGATGATGATTGGGAAGGTTACTTAAGAAATACTGGCAGCACTTTGTATCACCCGGTCGGAACCTGCAAAATGGGATCGGACAAGATGGCGGTGGTTGATGATCGTTTGCGGGTTCACGGAATTAGCGGACTTCGGGTGGTTGATGCCTCTATCATGCCGCGTCTTACCTCTGGCAACACCAATGCGCCAACTTTGATGATTGCAGAAAAAGCCAGCACCATGATTTTGGAAGATGCCAATAAATAATGCGCTTGTTTTTGCTGTTATTATTTATTTTTCTATGGTTTAGCACCTCACTCAAGGCTGAAGAACCGCCAATAAGTGACCCTGCTTTAATTGCGGCACATGCTGAGTTGTTGGAAGATAGAAAGTACCAATTCGAATTTTCCAAACCGCCGGAACCCCGAAAACCACCAAAAGGTTTTCAGTGGTTATCTGATTTTTTGAATTTTTCCGGAGAGTTCTTCAAATGGATTTTTTGGGTTGGACTGGCAGCATTAGTTGCGAGTATTGCTTGGCTCATCTTGCGGGAAATATTGAAAATTCGCTTTAAGAATAAAAAGAAATCACAAAAAGAAAACCCTGAAATTCAGATATATCAACCAGAAGCAACTGTAGCAAAAACTTTACTGGAAGAAGCTGACAAATTAGCCGCGCAAGGTGAGTTTGCAGAAGCTGTGCATTTATTGCTGTTCCGCTCGATTGAGGATATTGAGAAATTCCTGCCGGGGCATATCAGAACATCTCAAACATCACGCGAAATAGAGGTAATAAGCTTAATTCCAGAGCACCCGAGAAGCGGGTTTGAACGGTTACGGCAAGCCGTAGAGAGTAGTTTTTTTGGGCAACAACCAATAGATAAAAATGGCTATAGTGATTGCCGTTTGGCTTATGAAGACTTTGCTTTTTCTGCGAGCTGGAAATAATGGCACTGCAAGCAAACAAACCACAACTTTTTTCACCAACTCTGGTATTATTGTTGGTACTGGTCAGTATTTTTTCACTATCGGCATATATGGCTTTAAGTGCCTTCGCGCCGGATTTACGTAACAAATCCGATGGTAGCAATCACGCATGGTCACGTTCTGCTATCGGTTTAGCCGCATTTGTAAACTTGCTAGAAGCCACAGGAACAAAAACCATTCTGTCACGGTTATCTGTTGATGCTGGCCGGCCTTCGCACAACCTAACCATATTAACTCCAAATGTGTTTCAAGATTCTGATGCTATTTTGAATGCTAGTGTCAGTAAAACATTGATCATCTTGCCAAAATGGCGGGTTGGAAAAGATATCAGAAATTCTAATTGGGTCACAGGCATTGGTACGCAAGATACAGATAGAATTGCAAGAATGATAAGTGAAGTTATCAAAGATGAGCAACCAACTCATGATATTCATTTTGAGCTGCAAATCCAGCGGGTTGGTTCTAGAGAATTAGAAAAGAAAACACTCAAAGAGAAACAACCCACGGACATAAATGAAAATACTTCTGAAA
>JAKITZ010000233.1 GCA_021647805.1 Robiginitomaculum sp. | reverse complement strand
AGCTGGCGGCTTATGGGACACAAATATTGGCCTTGCAATGCGATGTCAGTGCACCTGATAGCGTTGAGGCAATGGTTGGTGCCGTAATGGAAAAATTTGATCGTATAGATATTCTCGTCAATAATGCAGGAATTACTGGCGCGGGAAAAACTTTCAAAGATATCGGGTTTGATGAATGGAATGAAACACTGGCTATCAATATGGGCGGTATCTTTATTTGTTCAAAATTTGTCGTACCCCACATGATTTCTTATGGTGGTGGTAAGATTATCAATATTGCGTCTGTGGCATTTTTTAAACCGCTACCCCGTAGCGCCGATTATTGTGCCAGCAAAGGTGGAGTCGTTTTACTGACGCGCTCAATGGCTCTTGATTTGATCCGTGACAATATCAATGTGAATGTGATTTGCCCCGGGTTTTTTGCTTCGGAATTGAATGGTGCGATGTTGGAAAAGGTGGAGGCACAAGCCAAAACTCGTGTACCGGCAGGGCGGATTGCCACTGGTAATGATATACAAGGTGCGGCTCTTTTACTGGCGTCATCTGCTAGTGATTATATGGTAGGCACAGAAATTGTCGTTGACGGTGGCGTGCGCTTGCGATGAGGTGGGTTTATTCCCCTTTCCATATTGGTGTGCGTTTTTCAAGAAAGGCGCGCATGCCTTCACGAGCATCTTGAGTTGTTCCTAAAAGCAATGCTGCGTGTTGACAATAATCTATTGCTCCTTCTAGTGACATGTTTTCGGATATTGTCACAGACCGTTTGATGGCAGCAATTGCTAGCGGTGCTTTGGTGCAAATTTTTCTAGCAAGTTCATGTGCAGCTTCTAGGGTTTTATCAGCTTTGGTGATTTTACTGACCAATCCTAGTCGTAATGCCTCATCTGCATTCATTTTATCGCCGGTCATTTTCATCAATAAAGATTGTTCCTTGCCAATTATGCGCGCAAGTCGTGCTGTTCCACCAGCACCTGGAATTATTCCCAAACCTGCTTCTGGTAATGCAATCGTGGCTGTCTGAGACATAATCCGGATATCACATGCCAATGCCAGTTCCAGCCCGCCGCCAAAAGCCGCACCGTTAATTGCGGCAATAGTTGGAATGTTTAGGCGTTCAAGGCGCGTTCCTATTCCCGTTAATATATCATGGAGACGGAAAAACTCGTAAGGGCGTTTAAGACCCTTATTGATCATGGAAATATCACCCCCGGCAACAAAAGTATTCCCAGCTCCGGTTAATATTAGTGCTCGCAATTTCTTGTCAAATTCAATTCTACTTAATACTTTATCAAGTTCATGGATCATGGCTTCATTAATTGAGTTTCGCACTTCTGGACGGTTAAAAGTTAGAACTCCAACTTGCTGGGAAAGAGCAAAGTTCAAGGTATCATGGCTTGAATAATCTTCCATAGTGACTTTTATCCTTGGGGCGTTACCAGTATTTTACAATGGCTGTGGCTGTTTGATCCTGTTAGTTGTTCAAAACCTTTTTCAATAATATCATTTAGGGATATTTTTGATGAAGTCATTATTGGATCGCAACTAATTTTGCTGTTGTCTATAAAATCCAGCGCAGTTTTGAATTGATCATTAACATAACCCTGACTAGCGATGATAGTTTTTTCCCGCATGAATAGATTGTAAAATGGAAATTCTACGGGTTCATTGGGAACACCCATTTGTAAAATGGTGCTACCGCGCCCGCTTAAACTATCCGCCAATAACAATGCGGAAGCTGTGCCGGCGCATTCAAAAACAATTTCAGCTCTTCGTCCACTTGTAAGGTTGGCAATTAGTTTGCCGGGGCTTCCTTCTCTTGGGTCAAAGCTGGCGGTAGCCCCTAGTTCTTCAGCTAGTTTACGCCTGATTTCTACTGTTTCAAAAACATAAACCTTAGAGGCTCCACAGGCTAAGGCTGTTTGTAAAGTCAAAAGTCCAATCGGCCCAGCTCCTATTACAACTACTGTTGCTCCTGCCTGCATGCCACTTCGTTGCACCGCTCGTACTGCACAAGCTAGAGGTTCGGCATAAGTTGCCTGTTCAAAGGAAACATTATCCGGAAGCTTATATAAACAATCATCTCGCGCTACGGTAAAATCTGCAAATGCACCATGTGCTGCACCGCCTAAAGTTGCTAACACTTGGCACTGTATAAACCGCCCTTGACGGCAATAGTGACATTGATAACACGGCATGGTTGGCCGAACCACAACCCGATCACCGGGGCTGAAGCTCGATATATTGTCGCCAATTTCGGTAATTTCCCCTGAAAACTCATGTCCGCCGGTTACGGGTGCCGACATGCCGGTTTGTGGATGAGGCTTCGTTGGTACCATTTTCGGGCCGCTTAGGTATTCTTGCACATCAGATCCGCAAATTCCGCACCATTTTACTTTTATTTTTGCTTCGTTTGCCTTTGGGGTTGGCTCATCGATGTTTTCCAATCGGAAGTCTTTTTGTCGATAATATCTCAATGCCTGCATTAGGAACCCCACGTAATTTGCAAAATTATTATAGCTATAAATAAAAAATATACTATAAAGTATAATTTAATGCCATAGCAAATATTGTGTTTTTAGGAGGGCTGAATATGTCTATGGAAATGGCAATGGACTAGGCGATAAAACTTGCGTATTAGCTGAGACGTGTGACATTGGAAGGATATTAATGTTATGGCACAAAAAAAAATTAAACCCATCGGAACTCGCAAAGCCAAAAGCGATATTCGAAATAAGATTTTTGATTTTAAAAGAGAACAAATCCTTGAGGTGTCGGAACGTCTTTTTTATCATAGGGGCTTTCAGGCAACAACACTGGATATTATTGCTGAAGAACTAGGTGTGACCAAGCCGTTTATCTATTACCATTTCAAGAACAAGCGGAGTATTTTACTGCACCTGCTTGAGCGGACTATGGGAAAATATCATGATGTGTTTGCAGGGGTTGATGTTGAGAGCGGCAAGCCAGAAGTTATCCTAAAGGATTTGGTTCAGCGGTTTACGCTCGTGGTTATCGAAACACGGGTCAGCACGGCCATGTTTTGGCGGGATGAAAAAGACCTGCCGCTAGACCGAAAAGAAAAAATTAGAGACATGAAGCGTGATGTGGATAACAAACTTACCCGTGTCATAGAGCGCGGCATTGACGATGGTATCTTTGATGTAAAAGACCCAAAGATGGCCAGCCTTTGCGTGGCTGGCATGGTGACGTGGACATACACCTGGTATCAGGCCGATGGCCGTAGCACGCCAGACGAAATCGCCGATCGCATGACCGAATACGTTCTTAATATGGTCGGGATACGAAAATAATGGCGAGACTTGCGAATAAAATTGCGCTGATAAGCGGCGCAGGTTACGGCATTGGTTTTGCCACGGAAAGGCTGA
>JAKITZ010000232.1 GCA_021647805.1 Robiginitomaculum sp. | reverse complement strand
TTGCAGGCCACCAATGCCGGCTCCGATCATTACGCCGGCTCGCCATTGTTCTTCCTCAGAATTTGCCGTCCACCCACTATCAGCAATAGCTTCATCAGCAGCAGCAACTCCGTACAAAATGAAATTATCCACCCGCTTTCGATCGCGTTTAGACATCACTTTATCCGGGTCAAAAGAACCATACACATCAGCCCCACCACCGGCTTTACCGTCGACCCAAGGTATTTGTGCGGCAATTTTGCAGGCCAAATCATCAGTTTCAAAATGAGTGATTGCTTTGGCACCACTCATTCCAGCAATTAAATGCTTCCAACTTGATGCAACACTAGCACCCAAAGGGGTAACCAAACCAAGACCGGTTATGACGACGCGCCTCTTCACCTGTCTTGCCTCCGTTTTATTATTAAGCTTTGTGTTCAGTAATGAATCTTACTGCGTCGCCAACTTTTTGTATATGCTCAGCGGCATCATCAGGAATTTCAATATCAAACTCTTCTTCAAAAGCCATCACTAGCTCAACGATATCTAGTGAATCAGCGCCAAGATCATCGATGAAGCTCGCATTCTCTGCAATTTTATCAGCGTCATCAACATCAAGATGTTCAACAACAATTTTCTTAACACGGGAAAGTATATCAGACATAAGTAATACCTTATTTTAGAGGCGGAAAAACATTATGAATGCAACCGCGGTTTTTGCCAAATAGTAGTTATAGTGACGCTTAACACACTTCTTTTTCAAATGCCAAGCAAGAAGATGATGACAGCTTATTTCAAAATGTGGCGGTTTCCAAGAAAATTTGCTCCTGAAGCAATGATTCCGCTATACATTAGGCGTTATACTACATCTTTTCGCTCTACACCGGCAAATTCAGTAACAAAATTCGAACCAAAAACCATTGCCGGTGTCTGAAACCCCTGCTTTGCAAAACCACCATCCGTGCGCAACGCAATTTCCAACGCCAGTTTTGCAGTAAAAGAATATGCCTCTGGAGTTTTCATCGTTGCTGTGACTGATTTACCCGCTGCATTTGTTGCTATCGCTACCAAGTGCATTGAAACCTCACGCATTTGTTTTTCACTTGGTCCTTCTGGCATTTTATCAGCCTTGCTCTTCAATATCTTTTGAATCAAAGCCGTCCCAAGCATCCAACGAGAAAACCTCCCCAACTTTGCAATCATTTCAAATTGTTTGCTGGCTTCAAAATATACACTGATGTTAGGAATCTTAGTGGAATACCATGCAGTAGAAACGTCGCCCCATGACATAGCCACTACGGGCTTTATTCCTTGCCCAAAATCCAAAGTTTGAACTTGTGACTTTGATGATTGAACAATTTCTTTGTTACGACGCACTCTTGTACCAAAGCGAATACCCTCAATGCCCGACTTGGTCGTGCCTCTTGTCATGGTGCTCATCCCTGAAACACCAATCACCAAATCAGTAGCATCTGGTAATTGCTGCTTCACATAAACAGCCAAACAATCTGTCGGAACTACATCAAAACCAACACCAGACATAATCATAACTTTTTGCTTTTTTGCTGCTGCATCAAGTTTTGCATGAGCTTCAAAAACTCCTATCTCACCTGTAATATCAAGATAGTTGGTTTTCGTGCGCAAACAGGATTGAACCATTGGCTCAGCAGTCGCTGAAAATGGCCCAGCAATATGCAAGACTGTTGAAACGTCACCAAGTGCATTATCGATTGTCACAGAATCTGATAAATCAAAGACCCTCGTCTCAAGTCCGGTTTGCTGACCAAGAATAGCCAATTTTTCCGCGTTGCGCCCAGCAAGAATAACTTTAGCATTACGTCTTACGGCCTCGTGGGCGCATAAACGCCCCGTAAACCCAGTCGCACCGTAAATCAGAATCGTCATTTGAATTCCTTTGAAGGATATAATAACAAAATCTAATAGAGCAAAAACAGTAATGCAATGAGCAAAATGATAAATGCATTTATTCTTTCGATTAAAACAACTTCTTAAAGAAATATGGTTAAAATTCTGAAATTAAGTGATTTTAACATAACACACTCCTCTTTTAGGAAGATTAACCACGATATTTTGCTATGATTGTGCAGTTTTCTGCAATTTTCCATATTATAGGTATTGCAAAAACCAGCATGATCCGGTTTTATGCCGCACGGTGGAGTGTTTTAGAGGTGAATATGATTGATCGGGTCCTACATAGGCTCCGCGGGTGGTTACAGCAGTTTTTTCCAGAACGGCAAATATACCATCGTAGCGAAGGAAAAGTGAATTATATATCACTCACACCACGCCATCAAATGATCGCGGCTGCTAGCGGTGTGGTATTGGTTATCTGGCTACTTTATTCAACAATGAGCGTGTTTTCTAGCGGACATTTATTATCTAGCCAAAGTATCCGCGCCCACGAAAGCCGCACCAAAGTACAACTCATGCTAAGCGAAGTTAGAGTAAGAGAAGCTTCGACAAAAACATTGCTTGAAAATAGAACCAAAGAGTTTTCAATTGCTGCCAGCGAATTTGAACAGCGCTTGGAAACTTTAAAGCTTTTACTCAACCATGTCAGCGAACCGGCTTTTACCACAGATACCAACAGATATATAACATCCGCCAATTTGGTAATGGCTGCGGCGGCAAGTGACCCTGAGCCAAGACAATCACGACCACTTTCATCTCCTGTCATTGATAATACTAACCAGCCTATGGCTAGACTATCCATGCTCAAAAACGAACAAGATTTTATTCTGCGAACGGCTGAAGAAACCACTACGGACAGAGTAGAAAATATGATGTCTATTTTACAATTCACCGGAGTGAATACAAGCAAACTGCTAGATATGGAAACAACAAACGTTGGCGGCCCTTATATCTCCATGTCAGAGTCCGATCTGTTCGCAGAAGTGCTGAACATTGATAATGATTTTTCTCGACGAATTTTACGTCTTACAACCCGCCTAGAAGAAGCAAAACAATTAGAACAAATTTTACTAACAACACCATTAGCAAACCCGGTGTTAGCCGAACATAGAAAGACCAGTAAATTCGGCAGCCGCATTGATCCTATTACCGGTAAACCAGCTAGACACCCCGGTATGGATTTTGGTGCGTTCAGATTAGCCCCTATCGGCGCGACGTCTGCGGGTAAAGTCGTTTATGCAGGTTGGAAATCCGGTTATGGCCGTTTCGTTGAAATAGATCATGGCAGAGGCTTTCGCAATTAAGGCCCTCTGTTATGAAAAAGTGGCCTCGAACAAGAGTAGCTCGAGCAAGGCCAAAATTGCCGAGAGAGAAGCGACCATCTTAAGATGTTATGAAATCGCTGGCGATCTCACTTTACTGTTTCTTCAGGTATGGAATCCAGGTTACATTACGGAGCCAAGTACGGGGAGCTTATGTAATCAGATTCCGGAAATATTTTGAATATCTCGGAAATCTATCA
>JAKITZ010000231.1 GCA_021647805.1 Robiginitomaculum sp. | reverse complement strand
GGGGGGGAGCGAAAGCGAAACTTGCTAGTTGGTGTCAAAAACCGTTGGTGATTTCACCACGTACTGTCATCACACGATTTATTCGGGTGATCCCGTCTTTGCATTGCTGGATTGCCCGGACGAGCCGTGCAATGCTGGGCGTTAGGGTGCTAATCCTAACCTCTTCCTGAGCTGCGGCATAGCAGCTATGGTGGGCAAGTACGGTACTAAAGCTTTTACTGAGGATTGCTCCGCAACCACTTTTTGGATCTATGGAGCATAACAACATTTCCAAACTTTAACCCACCTTTCTGGAATGTAACTTGTGATTAAGAGCCCTATGCGCAATTGCTTGTGAAAATTCACGAGGGGCATTTTCATGCAATCAGGTTCGGCTAAATTATTCAATACGTTATTGTCAGGTGTTGCAGCTATTGCATTATTGACCAGTTCAGCCAGCGCACAACAAGCTGTCGAGAATGAAAATATCATTGTTTACCCAATTAGTTTCTTTGACATTTATAACCCAGTTACAGCATTGGACATGGTGCGCCAAATTCCGGCTTTTTCGATAAATAGCGGTGGTAATGCCAGAGGGTTTGGCGGCAATGCCGGAAATGTTTTGATCAATGGTGAACGACCCAGCACCAAGTCAACCTCGCTACAAGATATATTACAACGCATTCCCGTCGACCGTGTGCAAAAGATTGAACTAGTTACCGGTGCGGTCTCTGGTCTTGATATGCGCGGCCAAACCCGGGTGGTAAATGTCACTTTGGTTGAGGGCGATACAAAAACTAAAACCTCTTGGTCATTTCAAATAACCAAATGGCCAAAACGGGTAATTCCATCTGGTGAAGTAACTCAATCTTTCAAATTACTGGGCGCTGATGTTACCCTTGGCATTCAAAGAAATGGAGGAGCAGGGCGTGTCACCGCAACCAGACGATTGTTTAACGCAAATGACGATTTATTCGAATCTCGCAATGCTCGCAGTCAAATGCAATTTGGTGAATGGCAACCACATTTTAATATTTCCAAAAAGATAAACGATAAAAACACCTTCAATTTGAACGGTAAATACTGGAACTGGAAATGGACACGTGTACGTATCGAAGAAACCGATAGTATCAACGCAGGCTTATCGCAATTTGATAGATTTGATTTTGCCAATGCAAATAATGGCGGAACCGGTATTGAAATTGGCGGTGACTTTAAACATGAATTTGATAATAAACGCTCGGTGAAATTTATTTTTTTACAACGTAGCGGCAAGAATAATTCTAACAATTTATTTGAAACATTCGATACAGGCGGGTTTGCCAGAGCCACCCGGGTCATCAGCAGCGGATCTAATAATGAAAGTATCTTGCGCTCGGTTTATAATTGGGAACGTGACGACAAAAATAGCTTCGAAGCCAGTATTGAGGGCGCATTAAATTCGGTTGACTCAGGGCTAGATATTGCAAGTGATACCGGCGCTGGGTTTGTCCCGATTATCCTGCCGGTTTCTAATAATGAAGTGAAAGAAAAACGCGCCGAGGCCGCGGTTTCATGGATTGCCAAGCCATATAGCGGTTGGACTTTTGAAACTGGCTTAAAATATGAAATTTCTGAAATAAGTCAAAGCGGCGATGCAACTAATGCAAGGACTTTTAAATTCTGGAAACCGAACTTTAGTGCCACTTGGGAACGCAATAGACGCGATCAAGTTAGTTTCTCTGTTAGGCGTGATGTCGGGCAATTAAATTTTAATAATTTTGCCACAAGCATCGACATAATTGATGATCAAACCAATATTGGTAATATTGAATTAAAACCTGAAACCAAATGGAATGCCAACCTCTCATTTGAACGAAAATATGGAGAAAAAGGCGTACTTACAATAAGTGGTAGCCATAGCTGGAAATCAGACGTTTTTGACAGAATTCCAATCAATAATTTATTTGACGCACCGGGTAATATTGGCAAAGGCAGAAGTTGGCAAATATCAGCAGATGCCAGAATACCAACCGACAAATTCGGTCTGAAAAACGGTATCCTTACCCTTGCTGGCGGATTTGGCGATAGTGAAGTAACCGACCCTTTAACCGGCTTGCCCAGAGTACAATCGTTTCGGGTTGATGACTTCTATAGCATAGACTTCAGGCAAGAACTTACAGATTGGAAAATGGCTTGGGGGTTTGACTATTTCCATCGTTCTGCTTCTCAAGCGGCATTTTTGTTCAGCCAACGTAAAAACTATAATGGCCCCGGTGATCTTGATGTCTTTGTTGAAACCACCAAAGTAAAAGGCACAACAATAAGGTTTTCCGCTGAAAACATCTTCGGCCCAACAAATTTCAGAGAACGCACTGATTTTGATGGAACTCGTGATCTTGGAATTATCAGGCAGACAGAATTCAGAAGGCAAAATTTCGGTTTACGATTTAGATTAAGCCTGCGAGGGACGTTCTAAAAGCTTTGATTTAACCACGAACAAAAAAGGCCGCCCAGTGATGAGCGGCCTTTTTATTTATTCAAAGCAAATCAGGTTACTTCTTCCTGGTGCATCCATTTCTTGATGATCGGCGAGATCAACAACATCAACACCCCGATACCCATCGCTACATAAGCAACATTGGTATAAACGGTTACATAAGTTGCCTTGGCAGCCACAACATCGGTTAGTTGTCCGCCAATAGTTTCCGCGCCAGTACCACTGGCGATAATGCCCGCAAGGTAATTAGACAGACCTGAATACAAGAACCATGCCCCCATAGTCATGCCAACTGCGCTTGCCGGAGCCAATTTGGTCACAGCAGACAAACCAACCGGAGACAGCATTAACTCGCCCATGGTGTGTATCCAGTAAATCAAGAATATGAAGTACACCAAGACAAGTCCGGTTCCAGATACTGCGATACCACCGACCAACGACAAGAAGCCTAAGCCAGCAAGGAATACACCGATGGCAAATTTAACCGGCGTTGACGGCTCGATCTTGCGTTTGGACATTGCAATCCACATCCACGCAAACAATGGCGCAAACATGACAATGAAACCCGCGTTCAAGAACTGAAAAACCGGTGTTGGAACTAATATGCCAAACATTTCCCGATCTACCATCCGCGCTGTAAACAGTGTCAAAGATGAACCGGCCTGTTCAAACAATGCCCAAAATGGAATTTGTGCGAGAATGAAATAAATTGCCGCAAACATTCGTCCGCGTTCAATACCAGCTAACTTAGTAAAAGCGTAGCCGATCATCAGAGCCAATACGATTATACCAAGCAATAATGGAAACCACGCCGGAACCAAATGAGCGTTCATCACTGTCAGCATGGCAAAGGCAATAATGCCAATACCAGTTAAGTAACACGCCCATTCAACATTGATCGGGCCGAATACTTTTTGTTTTAGTTTTTCGGCGCATGGAGGATCAGCTTTACCCTCGAGCCATGACTGGAACACTAAAAACG
>JAKITZ010000009.1 GCA_021647805.1 Robiginitomaculum sp. | reverse complement strand
TGTTGCTGGTTTTGCTTTGGGTAATCCAGACTCGAGTTTTGACTGGCGTAATTGGCTAATTTGGCTCGGCATTGCCGGCGGGGGGCTTGCTGTTATCGTACGGCTGGTTATTCGCGAGCCTAAACGCGGCGCACAGGAAGTCAAAAAAGCAAGCGATGCACCGGCCTCGCCACCATTTAAAGAAGCGTTGAAGGCTTTATTGAGCATTCCGTCTTGGTGGGCGATGTGTCTGGGGATCGCCTTCGCTTCATTTGCCGGTTATGCGTTTTCAACATGGCAAATAGACTATCTATTACCATTTGACGGCCAGTCTGAAAATCCTGTTGGATTTAAGAGCATGATGTTTGTCTTAGGTTTTATCAACATGTTTGCTTATGGTTTTGGCACATGGTTTGGCGGGTATTTGGCGGATCGTTTCGCCAAGAAAAATAACAATGTCAGTGCCTATGCACTTATTCCGATGATAACCGTTTTATGCGCGCTACCCTTGGCGGTTCTTGCCTTTTGGGTGCCAACCGTATGGGCGCATATGGTCGTCGTTAGTGTATTTGTTGTTTTTCTCGGCATGTATCTTGGCCCATCATTTGCTATCGCCCAGACCTTGGCTCCAATTAATATGCGGGCGATGTCGACGGCGCTGTTCTTTTTAATTCTTAATATAATTGCGTTGGGCGGCGGCCCGACACTGGTCGGTATTCTCGTCGATGTTTTCGAGCCTGCGCACGGAAAAGTACATGCGATCCGTATCTCAATGACATTTATTTCTGTTTCTTTAGTCTTTTCGGCTATCAGCTTTCTTTTTGCTGCCAAAAACTTGCCCAAAGACTGGGCGAATGCTGAAGAACGTAATGAGGGTTTGGTAAATCAAGACAGTTAAAACAGGGTCGATGGAGTATAAATTGCGCCCAATGTCCAACCTTATAACTTCCCGCATTATTGGTGATGCCACTAAAAGCCCGGTGTTCTTTTTTTGTGATCATGCAGTAAATACAATCCCGGAGAAGCTTTCTTCGCTGGGTTTGCCTTTGGGTTTGCTTGCAGGTCATATTGCTTATGATCCGGGGGCTGCAACCTTAAGTGAAGTATTGGCGATTAAGCTTAAGGCAAGGGCGTTGTTTTGCGGTTTTTCGCGGCTTGTTATTGATCCAAACCGTGGAATTGATCGTGATGACTTAATTGTTGAAACCAGCGATGGGATATCTGTACCAGGTAATCAAAACTTAGCAAAAAGTGATATCGAACACCGGTTGAACAGTTATTTTCACCCTTATCATCAAACATTATCTGATGAATTGGACGCTTTAACTACCCTACATCAAGATCCGTTTATTATCTCGATTCATACTTTTAGCAAACAGTTACGCCAAAGCCAGCAAGAGCGGCCATGGGAAGTTGGCTTGCTTTGGAGTGATGACCAACAAAGTGCCGATATTATGATGCAGAGCTTAAGCAAAGCCGGGGTAATTGTTGGTGATAATCAGCCGTATTCTGCTAAAATCTACAATTATTCGGTCAACCGCCATGTAGGATCAAGGGGTTTGCGACACATAACATTAGAGGTACGACAGGATTTATTGCTAACTGATAATGATGTAAATAAATGGCGGGATTTGCTTTTTGAGCCATTGCAGGGTTTGATAGCTAAATAACAAAAAATATACGGTAGTAGCGGTATTTCTAGAATGCTCAGAGAGAGCCTTATTGGTACTGTCCAATTTGATACTGGATGATGAAGGGTTTCGTGGGCTTTGGCTCCGCGCCTGTCCGGACGGGTACTGAGCAGCAAACAGGACACATGAAACTTTCCTGTATCGGTAAAATCACCTGTTTGAATAAAGTAACGGACAATAGTAAACTTACCTGTTTGAGGTGACTGGGACGAAATCGTTTGTTGAGTTAGGTATTTTGGATATAGTAAATAAAAATTTTCCTTGGGGGAGGAACAAATGACATTACCGGCACTAACTATCGGCATTGAAGAAGAATACCTGTTGGTAGATCCTGTTACCAGAGACTTGGCTGCTGATCCTCCACCGGAATTGATGAGCGATTGCAAAGCAGAAATTGGCGATCTGGTAACGCCGGAATTTCTAAAGTGCCAAATTGAAATAGGTACGCCGGTTTGTAATTCTATTGCCGAGGCTCGAATTCATCTGTCTGCTCTGCGGACGTGTATCAAGAAAAACGCTCAAAAGCACGGGCTTGAGCTTATGGCGGCGTCCACTCACCCGTTTGCCAATTGGTATGGACAGCGCCACACCAGAGCGCCCAGATATGACAAACTAAATCAAGATATGGGCGGGGTAATTCGCCGTATGTTGATCTGTGGCATGCATGTTCATGCTGGTATTGAGGATAAGGATTTGCGCATTGATCTGATGAATCAGATGAATTATTTCCTGCCGCATTTATTGGCTTTATCCAATTCTTCGCCGTTTTGGGGTGGGCGTAAAATGGGCATGATGTCATATAGAACAACCGTTTGGGACGGCATGCCGCGTAATGGAATTCCAAATCAGTTCCAAAGCTGGGGTGAATTTGAACGCTTGACCGAAGCACTGGTTGAGGCCGGAGCGATTGAAGATGCTTCTAAAATTTGGTGGGATTTACGACCTAGTGCCAAGTTTCCAACGCTTGAAATGCGCATCACCGATGTTTGTCCATTGCTCGAAGATGCTTTAACCATTGCCGCTTTGTATCAATGTTTATTGCGGTTTTTAGCGCGAATGAAACAAAACAATATGAAGTGGCGGATTTATCCGGAGCTTTTAGTGCAGGAAAACCGTTTCTTAGCGGCAAGACACGGCGTAAATGGTAATTTAGTTGACCTTGGCAAAGGTAAAATGGTGCCGTTTTCAAACCTGATCGAAGAAATAATTGCACTGGTCGAAGAGGACGCAAAAGCTTTAAATTGCGTTGCCGAAATTAACCATGCCCGAACCATAATCAAACGCGGCTCATCATCCGTTCAGCAATTAGGCACGTTTGATACCGCCATTGCTGGCGGAGCTGATGAGCGCGAAGCTTTGTGTTTGGTGGTTGATCAAATTATCGAGCAAACTGCCGTTGGTTTAGATATATAACCAATCTAGTGCATTTCCGTTTCATTTTTACCTAAGATTGCTAAACCTTTAGTGGTCGCAATCTCCCTAGCGTCGCATGAAAACAACCCCATCTTATAATTCTGATAATGTGACTAATAGGGATAAGAACAGCAAGTGTTGATCATCTGCATGAATGAATATATTGCCTATTGTCAAATGACCTCAGCATTAAGGATAATACGATGACTAGAAATATAGATCACTTCATCAATGGCCAAGCAATTGCCGGAGCCTCCGAGCGGTTTTCCAATGTATTTGATCCAAATACCGGCGCGGTACAAGCAACAACACCATTGGCCAATAATTCCGAAGTAGATGCGGCGGTGGCTGCTGCCGAAGCAGCCTTTCCGGCATGGTCAGCAATGAACCCGCAAAAACGAGCGCGGGTGATGTTCAGGTTTAAGGCTCTGCTCGAAGAAAATATGGATGAGTTGGCGCAATTATTGTCATCTGAACATGGTAAAGTCGTTGCCGACAGCAAGGGTGATGTGTTGCGTGGTATGGAAGTAATTGAATTTGCCTGTGGTATTCCACACTTACAAAAAGGCGAGTTTACCGAAGGAGCCGGCCCCGGCATTGATGTTTATTCCATGCGCCAGCCTTTGGGTGTTTGCGTTGGTATCACCCCGTTTAATTTTCCAGCCATGATTCCAATGTGGATGTTCGGAGTGGCAATTGCTTGCGGCAATACTTTTGTGTTGAAGCCGTCAGAGAAAGACCCGTCAGTTCCTGTTCGCTTGGCAGAATTGTTTATGGAAGCCGGCGCACCTGTCGGGGTTCTAAACGTAATTCATGGCGATAAACAGGCGGTTGATGCGCTTATTGCTCACCCAAGCGTAAAAGCAGTTAGCTTTGTTGGTTCGTCAGATATTGCCCAATATGTGTCGGTAACTGCGGCGCAAAATGGCAAACGGGTGCAAGCAATGGCCGGAGCCAAAAACCACGGTATTATTATGCCAGATGCCGATATGGATCAGGTGGTGGCAGATTTTCTTGGCGCGGCATTTGGCTCGGCTGGCGAGCGGTGCATGGCTTTGCCAGTGGCGGTTCCGGTTGGTGAAGATACTGCGAACGAATTTATCGCGCGCATTGTACCAGAAATTAAAAAACTACGGCTTGGTATTTCAACTGACCCGGACGTTCATTACGGGCCGGTGGTTAGCGCCGAACACAAAGCTCGCATTGAGAACTATATCGATATTTGCGAACAAGAAGGCGGTAAATTATTGGTAGATGGTCGTGGGTTTGTTCTGCCGGGACACGAGGGTGGCTTTTTTGTTGGTCCGTCTTTGTTTGATCACGTCAAACCCGGTATGAAGTCCTATGACGAAGAAATTTTCGGTCCGGTTTTACAAATTGTGCGCGCGGATAGTTTGGAAGAGGCGGCGGCTTTGGCCTCCAACCATCAATATGGAAATGGTGTGGCCTTGTTTACCCGTTCCGGTTTGGCAGCACGGGAATTTGTCTCGAAAGTACAAGTAGGAATGGTTGGAATTAATGTGCCGATACCGGTACCGGTAAGCTATCACACTTTTGGTGGTTGGAAGCGTTCAGCATTTGCCGATACCAACCAGCATGGCCCCGAAGGTGTTCGCTTTTGGACAAAGATCAAAACCGTAACCTCAAGATGGCCAAGTGGCGCGGTTGAAGATCAAAGCTTCATCATTCCAATAATGCAATAGGGCAGAAAATGCCAAGATCAGGCACTTGCCCAAGCAAATGCCTGATCAATTTCACCAGCTTCAAATAACTTAACTTTACCCTTAGATAGCTTATCGAACAGTTTGGCCGAGATACCAACCCATTTTGGCGCACCAACCAATGCCCAGCGCTCAAAATGGTTCCAGTGCGCAAAACAAAGCTTGGCATCATCAATTATGGCTTTGGTTTTCCAACCTTCAAAATCCTCACCCCACTCCAAAAGCAAGCGAACTTTGCCACCATGCTTAATCCGTTCATCAATTTTTGGCATCAAAACATTTTCATAGTCCTCTGCTGTCAGTTTCTCGCTGACCTTAAAAGCTAAAACCTTTTCATCTGTTTTTTGTAAAACTTCGATCATAATACCCTCCATCAATTTTGGTATATTAAACAAATGGGGTTGGCTGTTATTTGATAAAAGCCTGATGCGGCAAGAAGTCGTGATTCTTCAAACTATCAATTAAGGTGCTTTAAACTTTGTCAGTTGAAGAGTTGTGAAATGCCGCATAACTTGACGAATTAAACAACAATGCATTTCTGTTACCGCTTATAAGTGGGCAGTAATTCAAAAAGGGGGTGAAAAATGTGTTTTTCAGAACCGATCAGTTTTATTGCAGGTGGTGTGTTAATTACTGGCGGGGTATTTGCCGCCTACAAAGCTTGGAAAATTAACAAATGCTATTTGCCGGTGGCAATGATGCCGATTTTTGCCGGAATTCAACAATTGATGGAGGGTCATGTCTGGATGGGGTTAAACCATGTTGATCCGACTATGACTTGGTGGGGGGCGATGGGGTTTATTTTGTTTTCATGGCTTATGTGGCCGACATGGATCCCGTTTAGTATCTATTTCCTTGAACCTCCGGACAGCAAACGCAAAAAACCGCTTATGCTGTTTGCTTTGGCCGGTCTGATCTTTGGTTTGGTTTTATATGTCCCGCATATTATCAACCCCGATTGGGTAAATGTGCAAATTAACAATAAATCGATTGCTTATGAAGGCACAATGTTTTTGGATTACTTTGTTTCACGAGAGATAACCTATGCCATTTATCTGTTTTTAATTATCACACCGCCATTGATCTCGACCTATAAGCATCTTCGATTGTTTGGCCTGACCCTGATCGCGGTTGTTACCACTGTAATATTATTTTTGTCATACGCGTATATTTCTTTTTTCTGCCTGTTGGCCGGACTTGGAACCTTGCATTTGATTTATATTATCGTCCGCAATAAATGCAGTCGTGAGTGTCCAAAAATTTTCAGCTAATTTTGTTTTATCTGTGATCACAGAATATTTTGAAAAAAACCGATAAATTACCGTAAAAACCTTGCGGTTTGTATTTTTATTCCCATATCGCAACTAATCCGTCCGTTTATCGGACATCATAATCATTTACTCGGGGATTGACTTGCTTGGCGCCAAAATAAAAGGGCCTAAAGTCAATTCGCCACAATGGAGAAGAAAATGGGAAAAGTAATAGGTATTGACCTAGGAACAACAAATTCCTGCGTTGCTGTAATGGACGGGCGCGAGCCAAAAGTTTTGGAAAATTCCGAAGGTGCAAGAACAACGCCATCGGTTGTCGCATTTACCGAAGATGGTGAAAGATTGATCGGGCAAACAGCACGCCGGCAAGCGGTGACCAATCCGGAACATACATTTTTTGCCATCAAGCGTTTAATCGGTCGCAATATGGACGACCCGATGGTCAAAAAAGATATGAACATGGTTCCATATAATATCGTTAAAGACAAAAGCGGTGCTGCATGGGTCAAGGGTCGCGATAAGAATTATTCTCCGTCAGAAATTTCTGCATTCATCTTGCAAAAAATGAAAGAAACAGCCGAAAGTTTCTTAGGGGCAACAGTTGATCAAGCGGTGATCACGGTTCCGGCTTATTTTAATGATGCTCAACGTCAAGCGACCAAAGATGCCGGCAAGATTGCTGGTTTGGAAGTTTTGCGGATCATTAACGAACCAACGGCGGCAGCTTTGGCTTATGGCTTTGACAAGGAAGATGGCAAAACTATCGCTGTGTATGACCTTGGTGGCGGTACGTTTGATGTATCAATCCTTGAGATCGGTGATGGTGTGTTTGAAGTAAAAGCAACCAATGGCGATACCTTCTTGGGCGGCGAAGACTTTGATGTGCGCATTGTTGATTATCTTGCTGACGAGTTCAAAAAAGAACATGGCGTTGATCTACGCAAAGACAAATTAGCCGTACAGCGCTTACGCGAAGAAGCAGAAAAAGCAAAAAAAGAATTATCTTCGGCTAAACAGTACGAAGTGAACCTACCGTTTATTACCGCTGATGCTTCTGGGCCAAAGCACTTAACCATGAAGCTATCACGCGCCAAGCTAGAAAGTCTGGTTGAAGATCTAATTAAGCGCACGATTGACCCTTGCCAAAAAGCTCTTAAAGACGCCGGTCTTAAAGCCAGTGACATTGATGAAGTGGTTTTGGTTGGCGGCATGACCCGTATGCCAAAAGTACAAGAAGCCGTAACAGCATTTTTTGGACGCGAGCCGCACAAGGGCGTAAACCCAGATGAAGTTGTTGCTATGGGCGCAGCAATTCAAGCTGGCGTTTTGCAAGGCGACGTTAAAGACGTACTATTGCTTGACGTAACACCTTTATCACTTGGTATTGAAACCCTTGGCGGCGTGTTCACTCGTCTTATTGATCGTAACACCACTATCCCGACCAAAAAATCACAAACGTTCTCGACCGCTGATGACAATCAAGGCGCGGTAACGATCCGGGTGTTTCAAGGTGAGCGGGAAATGGCTGCGGATAACAAAGTACTTGGTCAATTTGATCTGGTTGGTATTCCGCCAGCTCCAAGGGGCGTGCCACAAATCGAGGTCAGCTTTGACATTGATGCCAATGGTATTGTCTCGGTTGGCGCTAAAGATCAGGCTACTGGCAAGGAGCAAACCATTCGAATTCAGGCCTCTGGCGGCTTAACTGATGATGATATTGATAACATGGTCAAAGAAGCTGAAACCCACGCTGAAGAAGATAAAAAACGCCGTGAAACCGTAGAGGCCAAAAATCAGGCCGAAGCTTTGGTACATCAAACCGAAAAGCAGATGGAAGAATTTGGTGATAAGGTAGAAGGCGAAGACAAGGCGGCCATAGAGGCTGCTTTGGAAGATCTGAAAAAAGAGCTGGAAGGCGATGATGCAGAAGCCATTTCCGCAAAAGCTCAAACCTTGGCGCAAGCCTCAATGAAACTTGGTGAAGCTATGTATGCACAAAGCAAAGCTGAGGCCGAGGCTGAAGACGGGGACGAAGCAGAGGGTGCAGCCAGTGAAGATGTGGTTGATGCCGAGTTTGAAGAAGTTGATGAAAACGATGATGGCGACAAACAAAAAGCTTAATTGTTAAATTGTTTAGGGTCAGTCCATAACTGGGCTGACCCTTGCTTTTTTGTAAGGATTGCCAAATGAGCGATACCAAAACCTGTTATTATGAAACACTTGGTGTTGAGCGATCCGCAGATGGCAAAACACTAAAGTCTTCTTATCGTAAATTGGCGATGAAATACCATCCCGATCGTAATCCTAATGATGATGCTGCCGAGCAAAATTTTAAGCAGGTATCAGAGGCTTATTCGGTGCTTTCTGACGAACAAAAACGCGCAGCCTATGATCGCTTTGGTCATGCTGCTGTTGATGGCTCGCAAGGGCAAGGCGGTTTTGGCGGTGGACGGGCTGCTGATTTTTCAGATATTTTTGAACAAGTATTCGGCGATTCCTTTGGTGACGTTTTTGGCGGTGGTGGCCGTAATCAATCCGCTTCTGGCGCGGCGCGTGGCTCCGATTTACGTTATTCCTTGGAAATAGAGTTAGAAGAAGCATTTCTTGGCAAAGACGTTGATATAAAAGTTCCAACCACTAAAACTTGTGTTGAATGTAAAGGCAATGGCGCAGAGCCGGGCACTAAGGTTGAAACTTGTGGTACTTGCAAAGGTCATGGCCGGGTGCGGATGCAACAAGGCTTTTTTACTATGGAACAGCATTGCCGTGCTTGCGGCGGTCAAGGCTCCACAGTTAGCTCTCCATGCAAAGCTTGTGACGGAGTTGGAACGCAAGCCACAAGGCGCGAATTGTCCGTCACCATTCCTGCTGGTGTTGAAGATGGTACTCGTATTCGCTTGTCTGGCGAGGGCGCTGCTGGAACCAGAGGCGGGCCGGCTGGTGATTTGTATATTTTTGTTTCGGTCAGGCCGCATGATATTTTTGAGCGCGAAGGCGCTGATCTTTATTGTAGAGCGCCAACCCCGATGGCGGTGGCCGCCCTTGGTGGTGATATTGAAATGCCGACGATTGATGGTGGCCGCAAGCGAGTGAACATTCCAGCTGGATCACAAACCGGCAAACGCTTGCGCCTACGTGGCCTTGGTATGAGTAGATTACGCCTGCCCGGCCGTGGTGATATGATTTTGGAATTGTTTGTGGAAACTCCGCGTCATTTGAACGCCAGACAAAAAGAACTGCTAGAGGAATTTCGCGAGCATTGTTGTCCAGATAGCCACCCTGAACACACCAACTTCTTTGAA
Organism: Robiginitomaculum sp.; assembly: GCA_021647805.1. Lineage (GTDB taxonomy): Bacteria > Pseudomonadota > Alphaproteobacteria > Caulobacterales > Maricaulaceae > Robiginitomaculum_B. The sequence continues at coordinate 11,946 of JAKITZ010000009.1, read as the reverse complement.
AAAGCCAAAAGTTTCTGGGATAAAGTCACCGGCGATTGATTTTTTGCTGCTTGCTTAGCAAATAAAACAACTTTACGCTCTCGTTTTACAACTGGGGGTTAAAATTGTGGATTCTTTAAGTTTGATAGCTTTATTGTTAATTGGCTTACTGGTCACAGGGTTAATATTAGGAATCCTTGGATTTATTAAAGCAAATCAAATTGAACGAGAACTATCCCTCTTAAAGATAAAAATAACAAATTATGATCAACCATTAGCAACAAAACCAACGCCCGCAACAAGCAAAATCAGTAAACCATCAGAAACAATTATTCCACCAGCAGAATCCGCACCTGCGGCAAAAACCAAAAAACCACCATCACAAACAACTACACCTGACAAAATTGGGTTTGCTGCTAAGGTCGAGCAATCATTGCGCGGCAATTGGTTGGTTTGGGTAGCTGGCATTGTTTTGGCTTTTGGCGGTGTGTTTTTGGTGCAAGTTGCCGCCGAAAGCGGTCTGCTTGGTCCTGGTGTAAGAGTTGCTCTTGCCGGACTTGCCGGTGCGGCAATGTTAGGTTTTGCCCATAAGCTTCGTTTGCAACCACTAAAAAACACTTCCATAGCAAGCTCTGCCGCGCCACAAGTATTAGCCGGAGCTGGCCTTATTACTCTTTATGGTGCGGCCTATGCCTCATTTGCATTGTTTGAGTTAATCAACCCGTTAATCGCATTTGCACTTTTGGCATTGATTGCAGCACTTGCAGTATATCAGGCGGCCAAGTTCGGGCCGATTATTGCCGTTTTTGGTCTTATCGGCGCATTTGTTGCTCCGGCTCTTATTGGCTCTGATGATCCATCGGCAATAACATTGTTTGGCTATGTATTAGTGGTAAGTGTTGGTGGATTATTGCTGGCGCGCTTACGTCCTTGGCGATGGAATGCAATATTGGCATTAGCCGGTGGTCTTGGCTGGCCGTTACTTTGGTTACTTGGCGGAAATGGCGACAATTCCCCTTGGGTGTTGCAATTATATTTACCGGTTTTGGCGAGCGTAACCATGGGTTTGGCTTGGCAACAAGCAGGAACAGCATTTAACTGGACTAAGAAAAACCGCTCACCGCTTAGCTTGTACAGTGCACTGATCACCTTACTTGGCGTTGGCCTGTTAGTGTTGTTTTTGATCATTGAAACCAGTTATCAACCGCCATCGCTTATTACGTTATTGGTGCTAGGAATTTTGGCGCTGGCTGGATCATTTCGCCGTGAAGGCTTTTCGCTTGGTGCAGGAGCAATAGCGATTATTTCTTGCATTGTTCTTGCTCTGTGGCCTGCGGATAAATCTTTATTACTTGATGCATCACAGCAATTAGACGGCTTTCTTAGCCGTTTGGGGTCAGCTCCAAACTCGTTAAATTTTCTAACAGCTAGTTTTGCATTTGCTGCTCTGTTCGGTTTTGGCGGTTATTTAGCCTCACTGGCGGCAAAAAAACGGGCAATATTGGTGGCCGTAGCGGCAATCTCTCCACTTATTATTTTGTTTCTTGCCTATTGGCGATTAACCGATTTCGGTTTGGCTTGGCCGTATACGTTAAGTGCATTAGCTTTGGCATTCGTTGCATTGGTTTTGCTGGATCGCGAAGCCAAAGCCGACAAAGGGTTCTTAATTCATCCGGGAGTTGGCGCAACATTAGCCTTGGCGGTTTCCGGCGCTGTTTTATTGGTGCTTTTGATACTGTTTTCGCAAATGTGGCTGTCTTTGGCCTTAAGCGGTCAAGCGGTGGTCAGCGCATTTTTGTGGCAAAGATTTCGCTTAAGCGCATTGCAATGGACGGCAATGGCCTTGGCGGTTATAGCTTCTTTTCGGTTAATTGCCCTTGGCGAAGCGTTTGATTTTCCAGTGGGTAGTTGGCCAATATTCAACAGTTTGTTGATAGGACTTGGTGGGTCAGCCGCTTTACTGGCTGTCGCTGCATTTGTGTTTGTTAAAACCGGCGTTAAATCAGCATCGGCCACAGTGCAAAGCTTAACTAGCGCCAGCATAGTTATTGGTGTCACCATGCTTAGTTTGCAAATACACCATTTAATGTCTGGCGGCGATTTACAAGCCGACATTGGTTTTGCTGAAACCGGCTTGCAAATAAGCCTTTATGCGTTGATAGCTTTTGCAATTCGATTTTTTCTTGGTTCCGATCTGGCGTTTGCACCAAAATGGACTGAACGAGTTGCGCTTTTTGTCTCTGCTTTTAGTTTGTTGTTTTTTGTCATCACCATTCAAAATCCGTGGTGGGGTCTTGATCCAGCTTTAGTTTTTGGCGGAATGTTGTTTAACACGCTGATTTTGGTGTTGTTATTGCCAGCGATTATCATGGCGGCAAATGCTATTATTTGGCAATCACACGGTAATGCGGTCATGGCAAAGATTTTGGCTTTAATTGCTGGAATTAGTGGTTTCGTATGGTTGACACTAGAGGTGCGCCGAAGCTTCTCTGCGCCAGACTTATCAGACGGCGTGATAAGTGATGTTGAGGCTTATGCCTATTCTGCCAGTTGGTTGATATTTGCAATTGCCTTATTAAGTGTTGGCTTTTGGAAAAACCGCGAAGCTTTGCGCATTAGCGGCTTATTATTATTAGCCATAACCAGCATCAAGGTGTTTATATTTGATCTGGCCGGTCTTGATGGATTATTACGCGGGTTATCATTCTTGGGGCTTGGCGGATCATTAATGGGAATTGCTTTATTGTACCAGCGATTAGGCGGTAAAATGCAGAAGTTAAAACAAAAGCCATGAAACAGAACTTATCTATAGCAGTGGCCGGAGTTGGCGGGCGACTTGGCGGTGAAATATACAAGGCAATACAATATGCTGATGATGTTGATCTGGCCTTTGGGCTTATCAGGCCGGGCGGAAAAGCGATAAAAGGTTTCCCTGCACCATTGCTTGAAAACATAAATGAAACAGCACCAGAGTTTGATGTGTTAATTGATGTTTCTACTTGTGATGGGGTAATTCAGCGATTATCGGAAACTACCAAACCAATGATTATTGGTGTTACCGGATTTAATTCAGAACAGCTTGAAAGAATTGCCCAAAGAGTCAAAAAAATGCCGATTCTGCTAACCGGTAATTTCTCATTGGGGGTGAATTTACTTTTGGATTTGGCCGAACAAGCAGCGCAAAAGCTGGGAAGCGGCTGGCAGATAAAAATTAAAGAAACTCACCACATACATAAACAGGATTATCCGTCCGGAACCGCTTTAATGTTAGCCGGTGCTGTAAACTCAGGTCTTGATAGCGATCTGTTATTAGAGCCAGCACTGCACCCCGATGAACCCAAAGAGCTACAAGAAAACACATTGCCGATAATATCATATCGCCAAGGCGAAGAAATTGGCCAGCACACTATTATTTTAAGCAATGGTTCTGAGGAAATTGAACTTGGCCATAGGGCATTAAAGCGTAAGGTATTTGCCGATGGTGCGCTTGTTGCTGCTAGATGGTTGGCGCGGCAAAAACCCGGGCTTTATGATATGAATGATGTGCTAAATCGGTAAACTTACCAATCACCAATGTTTTGCATTTCTGCCCATGGTGCTTTTACTGGCAATGGCTCACCTTTTTGCAATAACTCAACTGATATACCATCAGGCGAGCGTACAAAAGCCATTCTTCCATCACGCGGCGGGCGGTTGATAGTTATTCCTTGTTTGGATAAGTGCTCGCAAGCCTGGTAAATATCATCTACTTGAAATGCTAAATGACCAAAATTGCGTCCATCACCATACTCTTGGCTGTCCCAATTATAAGTCAGCTCGATCATAGGAAGGCCAGCAACCAAACCTTGCTCTGTGCCTTTATATTGATCTACGTCTTGCTGCGCTGCCAGAAAAACCAAGGTAAAACGTCCAGCTTTGTTTTCCACCCGTCGTAATTCTCTTAAGCCCAATCCATCACAATAAAATTTTAGCGAAGCATCAATATCGGACACTCGAACCATGGTGTGTAAATAACGCATCAGGATTTTTCTTCTTTATCTGCCTGAGCTTGTCGTTTGCTTAACAATAAACCATCATCAGTTTGCACCAATGGTGACCAACTTGGACGTTTACGTTTAAGCTTTATTTTGCCCAAAGGCTTTTCACCGCGAGTAATTCGCAAGCTTTCATCAAATTCATCATCATCACCACGATGATAAAACCAAGCCATCACCCAAGCAACCGCGCCCCAACTCCCAATAAGGCCAAAAAAGATAAAGAATGAATAGACCAAAGGCCCATCACGACGAAACTGGCGGCGTATTTCTTCGGCTAAAGTTTCAGATGGTAATCTGTTGGGATCAATTTCTTGAACGATCACCGCTGAATAAAAATACGTTAATACCATTACTGCCAATGGCGTCACTAATACCGCTAACGCCAAAGCGCCGGTACTATAGGCAAGACCACGCGGATTATGTGCCAAACGATAAGTTGCTACAAATTTTTGCTTATTGGTTTTTTTTGCCTGTTTTGGAGAAAGCCGCTTAAAATCACCCCATTCATCATCGGCATCGCGTCGAACAACCCAATAACCATAAATAGTACGAGCGGTTCCTGCCACTAGAATCAAGGCCACCAGAATCATTGCAATTATCGGTCCGGTATTCATTTTACACTTGCTCTCTTATCAAACTGAAGGGCAGTTTAACTGTTTACGCTCTCCCACGCCAGCATTGATCTCTTGCGATCAACGCCCCAATGATAACCGGTTAAGCGGCCATCTTTACCCAATACCCGATGACAGGGGATTAGCCAAGATATTGGGTTGCGACCAATTGCAGTGCCTACTGCCCGCGCCGCATTTTTATCACCAAGCCGGGTAGCAATTTGCCCATAAGTCATAGTGCGACCCGGCGGTATAGCTATTAAAGCCTGCCAAACTTGTCTTTGCCATTTACTGCCATAAAGCGCCAATGGCATTTTAACTCGCTCAATGAATATTTGTTTTGCATAACTTTCGGCTAGCCTGTCATCACGAACATATTTTGCCGCCGGATAGCGTTTTACAAAATCTGCAAACCCTGCTTCTTCTTCGCCCTCTTCAACAAACCCCAACGCCGAAAGCCCCCGTGGAGCAATTAAAAACACACCAATTCCAAACGGAGTTGGCGCAGTTCCCCAAACAAATTCCAGACCAGCCCCACGTTTTTTTGCCTCGCCTGGCGTTACTGATTCAAACGCCAAAAACAGATCGTGTAAACGTGATGGGCTAGACAGGCCAGCATCAAGGCTGGCATCTAAAATACTGGTTCCGCGCAACAAAGCACACCTTGCATCATCATGCGCCAATGCATCGATCAACCTTTTGGGCGAAGTACCTGTCCAGCGGGTAAATACCCGATGAAATTGATCGACACCAAGACCACAATGTGCGGCGAGTTGTTTTAACTTAGGTCGATCGCGCCAATTAGCATCAAGATATGCCAAAGCACGGGTCATGCGTTGATAGTCTTGCTCGGCTATTGTTAGGGTTTTCAAATTACTCATAAACCAGTTATAGAGGAAAAAGGCTAAACACCGCCACCCGATAACCGGCTTACGTATAAAATGAAGAGATAAATTTTGACAAAAAAAACTGCTTCGCGCCCAAGACCGATAACTAGAGCTAAAACCGCCAGCATTTATGCTCATTTACAACAGCTGGATCCAGAGCCAAAAACCGAGCTTAATTATTCCAACCCGTTTACCTTGGTTGTTGCCGTGGCTTTGTCGGCGCAGTCCACCGATGTCGGGGTCAATAAGGCTAGCAAAGCTTTGTTTGCTCTGGCTGATAACCCAAGAGCCATGCTTGGTCTTGGGGAAGACCAAGTGCGTGATATGATCAAAACCATTGGCCTTTATCGCAATAAAGCCAAAAACGTAATTGGCCTTTCAAAAATGATACTTGAAGAATTTGAAGGCCAGGTTCCGCAAACCGAAGCCGAGTTGACAAAATTACCCGGAGTTGGGCGGAAAACTGCCAATGTGGTGCTTAATGTAGCCTTTGGACAACCAACTATTGCTGTGGATACGCATATCTTTCGGGTTGGTAATCGCACCGGCATGGCACCGGGGAAAACCCCCGATCAAGTAGAAGAAGTGTTGTTGCGGGTTACGCCAAAAGAATATTTACAACACGCCCATCACTGGTTGATTTTGCATGGAAGATATACCTGCTTGGCTCGAAAACCTAGGTGCTGGTTGTGTCGGGTATCGGATGTTTGTCGCTATAAGGATAAAACCCCGGCCCCAGATGAAAATTGTTAATTGGGGGTATTACACCAACCGTTACGATCTTTTTGTTTGTGCGCTAATCCGGCATTTAGCAGTAATTCGCCTAAATCCTCGCCGGACGCGGTTATTATATTTGCCACAATTCTACCAGCATATTTACCAAGGCGAATGTCTTGCAAATCCACCTGTTGTCCAATTTGTTGGCTGACAAACAATGTTGCTAATTGGCCTATTTTTTTCTCTTCTTGGCAAGCTGGTCTAAAAGTTTCCGGTGCATTTACCTCGGCCAAACGAACCTTTATCTCAACCCGCTGCCCCGGCCAGATAAGAGCGCTAACCGCTATTGTATCACCGTCTACTACCCGTAACACCTTGGCACTTATTGGCCCCTGCACCCGATCAGCAGCTAAACCAATTTCGGGAAACAAGCCCAAAAATAAAATTATTAAAAACAGTTTACACATTGTCATATCGGATTATATATACTTATAGTAGGATTACTATCCTATTAACAACATAAAAACAAGCCCCGAGGAATTCATCAGGGCTGGCCTTATTTATATTCCACCGACCCAAAAAGTGGTTACCGGTTTTTGGGGAAGTTGATGGATCACAAAGATAAAGTATATTTGTTATTTTTCTTGGTTTGACGTATTGGCTTGGCGGCTATTTATGACCACCTTTATGGCTGCCTTTGCCGCCGCCACCACCGCCGTGATAATTCTTTTTGGGGGTTCTTTTATTGCCAATGTTTTTGTTCGGGATACGCAATAATGGTGCTTGTGAGAACACCCGGTTTGATCCACCAGAAATGAACGCGCCGCCACCGCCACCATAATATACATTGCTGCCACCGCCGACACCGCCATTTAGGGTGTTGAAGAAACCGTTCTCATGAACAACAGCCACTTGGGCATGAGTTTGTGAGGTGTGGGCAATCACGGAGAACCCACAATTTTGGTGCTGATGACTGTGATTCCATGTATTGGAGTGAGTTACATTTGCTGGACAAGGAACCGAATGCGCTTGACCGTTATTATCATAACTAAAGCAGCCATTGGTAATATTGTGCGAACGATAAGTGGTTTGCTGAGAGCCGCAAGTCGGGTTAATCGGTGCGCATGAACTGCTAGGTACGTGGTTTGCCGTTGACCAGTTATTATGAGTTATTGTTGGTTGTTGATAATAAGAGCCGTGTGTGACAGTGTTTGTATGAGTTGGGTATTGCGGTGCAATAGGTGGTTGCCAGACGGGTGCAGATGTTATTGTTGATCCCGAGCTATATGTTGCCGACGAAGCAGAGGAGCCTGACCAAACAGCACCGGGCGGTCTGTACGGTGTTCTTGGGGTGTTTCGTGGATCAGGCATTGAGCCAAGTCGTGTACCATCAACAGCTACCCAATTAGAGCCGCAATTTATGCTTTGTTCGGAACCGGCAATGGCTCCGGTAAGGCAAAACTCGCCACCATCTGCCAATGCTGGTGGCGCAATTACAGCGGTTAAGGGTAGCAAAACCAGTCCAGCAAACAATTTTAATGAGCGCATAAGGCTCTCCCGTTTCTCATAATAACACATCTGATACTATCATGAGCAAAGCCTGTGCCGAAACAAATGCCCCAAATTGGGGAAACTCACCCCAAATAGGATATAAGTTAAAAATCGCTGGTTATGCCACTACGTTCCCAATCGCCATATCTGGTTGGTTCGATTTTTCTACGACTATTGTGTTCTATTGGTAAAGCTTGGCTTTGTTTGGCTACAGATCGTCGCTGCTCAGCCTCTGCTAAAGCGCGTTTTGCCGCCTGTTTGCGCCGTTCATTTATTATTTCTTGCTTTGATTTAGCCATCTATTCATTTGCCATCTTTACAATAGGTGAGTATGGAGCATCAATGACAAATGACAATGCTAAAACCCAACAACCAGATCCGCGCGGTTGCGCTGTACGCGCGCTAGAGTGGGTGTTTGCTCGCCATAAATCACTTGATGTATTTCTTGAAAAAGACCAACGATTTGGGGCATTACCGACCCGGGACAAGGCTTTATCACGGGCAATCATCGGCAGTAGCTTACGCCAACTTGGACAAATTGATGCAATAATTGATACCTTTTTGAGCAGGCCAATGCCAAGACAAGCGGTAACTGCTCGTCAGATATTACGTGCCGGAGCTGCTGAACTATTGTTTTTGCGCTCGGCCAGCCACGGCGTAGTCAACTCATTTGTGCAAATGGCTGGTAATATGCGTGGATCAAGGCCTTATAAAGGTATGATCAATGCTTTGCTTCGGCGCATTGATCGTGAGGGCGATGAGTTACTACAAACCCTGCCTTTGGAATTGAATATTCCAGCTTGGTTAGCAGGAAACTGGAACACAGTTTATGGGCCTGAAGCCGCAAAACAAGCCGCAACCGCCCTAAAAGATCCACCCCACCTTGATCTAACAATACTTGATGACGTTGAGAAATGGGCAAAAGACTTGGGCGGGGTACGCATTGGCGAACAAACTTTACGTTTGGCAAACAAGGGTAGAATTGAAGATATACAAGGCTACCAAGATGGTAAATGGATTGTTCAAGACCTTGCAGCATCAATACCAGTACAAATATTAAATCCGCAACCCGGCGAAGAAATAGCCGATTTTTGCGCGGCTCCTGGTGGAAAAACCGTGCAAGTGGCCGCAGCCGGAGCAAAAGTTACGGCTGTTGATAATCAACAGGCCAGATTGGGTAGATTGTCACAAAATTTAACCCGCACAGGGCAACAAGCTGAAATTATTTGCGCCGATGCGCGGTCGTGGAAACCAGATAGGCTGTTTGATGCAATTTTGCTTGACGCGCCGTGTTCAGCTACTGGTATTTTTCGCCACCACCCGGACGTTTTATATACTCGCAGAGAAAAAGATGTTGCAAGTTTCACTGAGCGACAAATATCATTGGCAATAAATGCTAGCAAATTGTTAAAGTCTGGCGGGCGTTTAATTTATTGTGTTTGTTCCGCGCAAAGTGTTGAAGCAGAAGGTGTTATTGCTGAAATACTGGATAAAACCGACTTACAACTAGATCCTATAGTTACCGACATACCCGATTTCGCCAAGCCTTTCCAGAAAGATGGAATGATCCGTATTCCACCAGGAGCCTTGCCAAGGGAAGGCGGCCTTGACGCTTTCTTTGTTGCAAGATTACGCAAAGTTTAACTTGTTCAGAAATCATTCAGATATCTTCTGGTAGGTTAAGGATCGGGCTGTTAATCATTTTATGCACGCAAGGTGGAACTCATGCTTAAATCAATTTATATACGTCGCGTTTTCGGTGCCGTGGCTGTTTCTTCGGCTCTTTTACTTGGAGCTTGCGCCTCAAATATTGGCGCAAATGACTATAACCGCAGCAGTATCGGTCAAATATCACGATCGGATTCTGGTATTATTCTTTCCAGCAGAGCCATTAGTATCGAAGGCACCAAAAGCGGTGTTGGTACTATTGGTGGCGCAGCTATTGGCGGAATTGCTGGCTCGCAGTTTGGTGGCGGTAGAGCTGAAAACACAGCCGGCGCAATCATTGGTGCGATTGTTGGTGGACTTATCGGCTCAGCCATAGAAAACGATGTTAGCGAAAGCGAAGGCTTTGCTTATACGATTGAGCTTGATCGTGATGGCGACATTATAACCATTACCCAAGCTGGTGGTTATCCCATTGCCAATGGTACTCCGGTTTGGGTGGAATATGGCGAACGGGCACGAGTTATCCCTAAAGCCAGTCAAGCCCACCCACACTAAAGCCTTACAATATGGTTTCAAGTTTTCAACGATTAAGTTTCCGGCTCGTATGAGCCGGAAACTTGCTATTGATTTATGCTTTGGTGCTTTATTGTAAACAAGCCGTTTACACTATTTCAAAAAATGCTTTAGAGTCATGATTAACCGCAAGAAAAACGGAACCGATCAGCCATGGCCAAGCCAACATTGGCAAATTATATAGAAGGTGCTGTCTTGCGGTTACGACAAGCAGCAAGCGACGAACTACACGCAACACCTTTGTATAGGGCGGTAGTTTTTTCCGGCTCGGCTCCACTACTGCATAAACCATGGCCGAGCAGACCAGAAAACCCAAGCCTTGAGCAAGGAGAAGAAATTGCCGGCGGCCTATTATATCTAGCTGGGCGTAAACTTAATTTCGAAAATGTACCCGAAGCTTGGTCAAAATCGACTCCTTCTCGAACCTTTGCCATTTCACTACATAGCTTTGGCTGGTTATCCAGTTTATCGCAATTTGAGCAAAAACAGCAACAGCTACCGGTATTAACCAAGTATCATGTGGATACATGGATTGAACAATTTGGTAGCTGGAACAGGTTTGCTTGGGGGGCAGAAATAACCGCCAAACGATGCTTGGCGTGGCTTGGGCAGTCCATGGCATTGTTCAGTGGAGATGCAATAGCCACCAGCACCCGTTTGGACAGTCTTGGGAAGCAATTACGGCATTTGAAATCCGTAGCAAATATTTGCGAAGCCGGTGAAACCAAATTGTGGGTTGCTATTTGCTTGGCTACTGCTGGGACTTGTTTGTTTGGAATGAAAGGTTTGCAGAAAACCGGCCTTGCGATGTTGCAGGTCGAACTTGATCGACAAATTCTTACCGATGGCGGACACATAGGGCGCAACCCAGAGGTCGCGGCATTATTATTGTTTGAACTTGATGCTTTGGCGAAATTGCTTGATCAACACAATACTCCGCCACCAATTTTTATACGAAAAACCAGAGACAAGTTATTACCATTTGTACGATTTTGCACGATGATGAATGGCAGTTTAGCGGTTTTTAATGGCGGAAGTTGTGGAGATAAAACGGCTATTCACCATGCTTTATCGGCAATAGATGAAAAAAAATCACCATTCCTAATTGCACCTCATTCCGGCTATCACCGTCTGCAAACCCGTCGCTCCACGCTGATACTGGATTGCGGGAAAATGCCGCCTATAACATATAGCCGCAACGCTCATGCCGGAGCTTTAAGCTTCGAGTTTGGTACACGCGCTGGAACCATAATTACCAATTGTGGCTGGTCACAAGACTTAGGTGAAAAATGGCGTGACCCCAGCAGAACAAGTGCCGCACACTCTACACTGGTGATAGATGATGTATCTTCCAGTTATATTTACCCGAAAGGGCCTACAGCAAGTTTATTAGGAACTATTGCCTACAATAAAGAGCAAACATTGCAGGCTAGGCGCAATGAGGAAGAAAGCGGTGTGTGGTTAACAGCAAGCCACCAAGAATACCTTTCCCGATATGGTTTGCAACATAACCGGCGTTTGTTTTTATCAACAAATGGTGATGATTTGCGTGGCGAAGACACTTTGGAACGACCAGTAGGGCTGGGAAAAACTGCTGATTTACGACCAATACCATTTTCAATACGATTTCATTTACACACAGATACACGAGTATCTTTGGCGCGTAACAACTCAAGTGTATTGATCTTGCTTCCCAATGGTGAGGGCTGGAGGTTTCGTTGTGATATAGGGTCTATATCACTGGAGCCATCTGTTTATCTTGGCTCCGGCGCTCCGCCTAGACGTAGTAAGCAAATAGTATTAAACGGCGCAGCAGACCCCAACGGTACCGGACAAGAAACCAGCAACCGGGGTCGTTGGTCTTTAAGGCGAATTGAGTCAAATAGTTAAGTCAGGGAAACTAAGGTCTGTGGACAATTATGA
>JAKITZ010000008.1 GCA_021647805.1 Robiginitomaculum sp. | reverse complement strand
TTGAGCCAAACAGTTAACTCAGGGAAATATAACATTGGACCAAGTTGTAATAATAAAACGGGCGTTATTATCGGTTTCTGATAAAACCGGTCTTGTTGGGCAAGCGCAAAGATTAGACGCATTAGGTGTTGAAATAATTTCAACCGGCGGCACGGCTAAAGTACTTCTTGATGCCGGCATTAAGGTTATAGACGCTAGTCATATCACGGGTTTTCCAGAAATGATGGACGGCAGGGTTAAGACCTTGCACCCGCGCATTCATGGCGGCTTGTTGGCTCGTCGTGACCAAGATGAACATTACCAAGCAATGCGTGATCATAACATTTTGCAAATTGATCTATTACTGGTAAATTTATACCCTTTTGAGCAAACCAGAGATAGCGGCGCAGACTTTGCTACATGTATTGAAAATATAGATATTGGCGGGCCGGCAATGCTACGATCCGCCGCAAAGAACCATGCGTTTGTCACAGTATGCACTGATAAAGGCGATATGGAGCAGGTGTTAAGTGAAATGGAAAGCTCTTTAGCTGGAGTTAGTCATACCCTACGCGCAGCTCTTGCCGCTAAAACTTTCTCCAAAACAGCACAATACGATGCTGCGATCAGTAACTGGTTTAACGACCAAATTAACGAAACAAATCCCAAATACCAAACCTTTGGCGGCACGTTGCAACAAAAACTACGTTATGGTGAAAACCCACATCAAAAAGCTGCCATATATCGTACAGGGGAGCCAGTGGCCGGTGTGGTTAATGCAAAACAAGTTCAAGGCAAAGAACTAAGCTATAATAATTTTAATGATGCCAATGCTGCGTTCGAGCTAGTTAGCGAGTTTTCAACCGATAAGCCAGCAATAGCCATTATCAAGCACGCCAATCCGTGTGGTGTTGCCGTGGCTGATGATCAGTTAACTACTTGGAATGCAGCTTTGGCCTGTGACCCAGTTTCCGCATTTGGTGGTATTATTGCCTTGAACAGTGAAATTACTGCTGAAACAGCAAAGGCTATTTGTCAGTTATTTATTGAAGCGGTGATTGCTCCTTCTGTTTGCGCTCAAGCATTAGAAGTTTTTGCTACCAAGAAAAACTTACGGCTTTTACTGACCAAGAGTTTACCGGACCCGGCACGTAATGGAACCGAGGTTAAAGCCATAGCCGGTGGATTGTTGGTACAAAGCAGAGATAACGGACAGGTTTTGAAAAAAAGCGATCTGAACTGTGTTACCAAAATAAAACCTAGCGATAGCCAAATAGACGATATGTTATTTGCTTGGAAAGTTGCCAAACACGTAAAATCCAACACCATTGTTTATGCCAAAGATGGAGCAACTGCCGGTATTGGTGCTGGACAAATGAGCCGGCTGGATGCGGCAAAAATAGCGACAATAAAAGCAAATAATGCTGCTAAAATTGCCGGAGACAGTACCGCTAAAACAATAGGTTCGGTGGCAGCATCCGACGCATTTTTCCCATTTGCTGATGGCCTTCTTGAGGTTATTGAGGCTGGGGCAATTGCGGTAATTCAACCAGGTGGCTCAATTAGAGACGATGAGGTGATAGCCGCCGCTGATAAAGCTGGTGTCACTATGGTTTTTACAGGAATGCGACACTTTAGACATTAAGTCATTTGGGCCAATATACTCAAAATACTGTTTAATTCAGTATTTTGAGTATAGTTTATCTTCTTGATCCATCAACTTAACCAAAAACCGGTTCCCACTTTTTGTGGTCGATGGAGTATAATTACATTCTTCTGGCTCTGGCACGGCCTCGTCCATAACGTAATTTTCCTAATAAGCCCGCTGCGTCTGGCCAGCTTGCTGTTGTTTTACGAAATTTAGCCTTAAGTCCTTCGAATTGCATTATATTGCCAATTCGACGATCAAGAAACGTCCACGCCTTGTCATCATCATCTTGCAACCAAACCATCAACGTTGAAGCAAAAACCGCTGATAAAATTGCCCTTTTTGTATAATAATTATAATCTGTGCTGGTATCACCCATTGCCGTCCACATGATATCAGCCGTTCTCCAGCCAAGTTTTAAGGCTTCACCGGTTTGATCTGGTAAAGCCAAACGGCTCATTGCCCTTGAAGCTGCTTCTTTGTTTTCTTCACCAATAGCTTCAATACGAGTTTTAACCAAAAAAACTGCCCGGTCACGAATTCGCATGTTTTCTGGTTTTGCTTTTTCCCATGTTTCAACCATTGCCCGGTCATTATATCCGGCCCAAAATCTTATAAGGTCGGTGCAACCGCGCGGCAGAGCTAATTCAACGGCACCTTGGTGCAGGTCAGCTGATTCTGTAGCTTTTGCCAAAACGTCGTTCGTCCAGCCCTCAAATGCCGCTTCTTTTATCACCAAGGGCAGTAATTTTTGCCGAATAATATCTAGGTGCGGTTGTTGTTCAGCTTGTTTCATCGGTTTTGCCTGTAAAATTATTGCTTTAAAGAGTCTTTTATCACAAAAATTGGTTTGTCGCGCTAGACATAGGTGCGGCCTTTTGGTATTCCCCGCCATCTAATGAGCGGCTACTAATATTTATTAGCCTATATTTTGCTCAAAACCAAATTTGGAGGACGGAACCATCGTTCAGATCTATGTACGTGATAACAATGTCGAGCAGGCATTAAAAGCGCTAAAGAAAAAAATGCAACGCGAGGGTACATTTCGCGAAATGAAGCGCCGCAATTATTATGAGAAGCCTTCTGAAAAACGGGTTCGGCAAAAAGCCGAAGCTTTGCGTAGAGCTCGTAAACTAGCTCGCAAACGCGCTGTTCGCGAAGGTCTGCTTCCGGGCAAGCCTGTACGTACTCCATAATAACAAATTTTTTAAGACTTTAAACCGCCGGCAAAACTGTCTGGCGGTTTTTCTGTGTCTGATGAGCAATCCTAGTAAAAGTGGGAACCGGTTTTACGGCAAAGGATTGCGACCACTAAGATTGAGCAATCCTAGTAAAAGTGGGAACCGGTTTTACGGCAAAGGATTGCGACCACTAAGACCAGTTTTTGGACAAGTTGATGGATCACAAAGAGAACGGATACTCATGACATCGTTCAATTCGGTGTTTTGAGTATAGTATCAGTTTTTCTTTTGTTTTTTCGGTAATAATTTACTGAACATGTTTTTGAAATAATCAGAACCAGCTTGGTGCATTGCGCCAGCTTGAAACACCTTACCAGCACCTAACAACACAATGGCTGTAGTCGCCACCATAACAAGTGTTGTGCCAATAATTTCAATCATTGGCGGATCTGTGGGTAATCGCGCCAGCATTATGTACGGCGTAAACAACGGAATCCACGATAAAACTGCCAAAATATGGCTTTCTGGATCCTGCATGGCAAAACCTAAAGCAAACATAGGAACCATCATCAGGAAGATCATTGGAGTCATTAAGGTTTGTGCTTCTTGCAAGGTTTCACACAATGAACCTAAGGCCAGAAATATTGACCCGAACATCAAATAACCAAATATAAAATATCCAAAAAACGGTATTATCAACCACGGATCGCCGGCTGCAGAAATTATGCTGGCAATTTTTCCTGCGCCTCCGGTATCAATTACTGAACCTGCGGCCAACATAGAAACTAATCCAGCTAACACCCAGCCAGCCAGTAAGGTAAAGCTAACCATTGCCACCCCAAGCAGCTTTCCCATCAAGATAGAGCGAAGAGGAGCGGCGCTTAGCAGGCTATCTAGTATTTTATTGGATTTTTCTTCGATAACACTGGTTAGCAACATATTGGCAACTGAAAACACCACCGACCACAAAATAAAAGCAAAAATAATCGAGATAATAAACGGTAAGCGATCTTCAGCGGTTACTTTGGCATTGTCTGCTGCTTTTTCAGGAGATAAGGAAGTTATGGTTGGCTTTAAGTCAGATATTTTCTCCACTAGTGCCAGCTCTATGCCGGAACGCGAAAACTCGTCTTTTTGCATTTGATCGCGTACCGCCCGGCGTATTTTGCCTTGCAGTCGTCGTTCGCTTATGTTGGCGCTCCAATATTCAATTTGCACAATTCCGTCATTACCAAGATAAATAAAAGCTACCGCATGCAATGGCTCTGGCCCGCGCACCGTGTCGATCATTTTTTCTTCCAACAAAAAAGGACGCAAGGCCTCTATAGTGTTTGCTGGCGGAGGAACTTTATTAAAGCTCTCGCGTTTTGCTGCCAAAGCCATTGATCGTTGTGTACCAAGTATTGACCTTATTTCGGTTTCTGATTTGTTTTCTTCTGCGGCTTTTTTGGCCGCCAGCAACTCTTCTGTTTCACCTTCAACCAAAATCAAGCTATCGATAAACTCTAAGATATGATCGGCATGATCATCCATAAAACTTTGCTCAATTGCTCTTTCATACCGACCATCATGGTCAATAATAGTAAAGTTTCTAACCCCGGAGGCTCGATCCATCAACGCCGGCAAAGCCATTCCCAACAACAAAAACACCGGGATCATAGCCATAGACACCCAAAAACCAATGGTTGCCACATAAGACAGATATTCACGGCGAGCTATAAGGTAAATATGTCGCATTATTGTACGCCTTTCGCGGCTTGTTCGTCTTTGGCCACCAATTGCACAAACACCTCGTGCAAGTGTCGCTTGGCTGGCTCAAAACCCCGTAAGGCCAAATTGTTGGTGACAGATGATCTTAGAATATCTTGAACATCAACACCATTATTCAAACCAACTGACCAACGATAACTATCGGAGCTTTTAGAGGGTAATGAAGAAACAGAGCTGCTTAAGTTTTCAAAGATTTTTGCTGGGTTGTCCGCTGTGTCAGTTTCAATAATTACACTATTGGGTATTGTTGCTAAAGCCTGTTCAACATTGCCATCAAAAATTTTACGGCCTCGGGATAATAAAACAATCCGATCACAAAGCCGTTCAGCGTGTTCCATTACATGAGTTGAAAATAAAATCGTCGTGCCACCGGCTGCAAGCTCGCGAATTATATCCTCAAGGTTTTGTTGGTTTACCGGATCAAGCCCGGAAAAAGGTTCATCAAGAATGACAAATTCTGGCTTATGAGCTATCGCCGAGATAATTTGCACCTTTTGTGCCATGCCTTTGGACAGCTCACGAACCTTTTTATAGGCAGCGTCTTTAAGGCCAAATTGTTCAAGTAGCTCCAGCGCACGGCTTTTGGCTGCTGCGGCCTTCATGCCTTTTAATCGCGCAAAGTGAACAATTACCGCAATCACGCTCATTTTACGATAAAGCCCGCGCTCCTCTGGTAAGAAACCAACCCGATCCAAAGCTTGATAATTGGGTCGCTTGCCAAACAACAGCACTTCGCCACTATCTGGGGTTAATATCCCCAAACCCATGCGAATGGATGTTGATTTTCCGGCTCCATTAGGGCCCAAAAAACCGGTAATGGAATGTGGTTCAACTTGTAAATCAAGATTGCTAACGGCGCGTTTTCCACCAAATCTTTTTGATACATTTAATAGACTAAGTACTGAATTTTTCATTTTTGCACCATGGACAATTTAATCCATTTTGCAAAGCAAAAGCTGGTACTAAAGCATGAGTTTAATCAGCTTTAGCCTTTAGGTCAGTCGGTTTTGCAAAAAAATCATCTTCGGGTAATAAACGGTGGAGGTGAGAGATGTAATATCGAACCAGAACCCACGCTCAAGTAGCAAGCTCTAGCATTGCGGTAGCGCAAAAAAATGGTGGGCACGGACAGGATTGAACTGTCGACCCCTACAATGTCAATGTAGTGCTCTCCCACTGAGCTACGCGCCCGCACCATTTTTATCACGCCGATTTATTGGCGATGCGCGTCTATAACGCTATGAACAAAGCTATGCAAGTGATGTTGTGTTTACAAAGAAATTAAGCAGCCATTACTCGCTCAACCTCGGCGACAAGGTCACGTAAATGAAATGGCTTGGAAAGCACTTTGGCGTCTTTTGGCGCAGAAGAACCCGGGTTCAATGCCACAGCAGCAAAGCCGGTAATAAACATTATCTTTAATGAAGTATCCGCCTCAGCTGCACGTCTAGCCAATTCAATCCCATCAACTCCGGGCATAACGATATCTGTCAGTAACAAATCAAAGTCTTTTGGCTGGTCATGTAATGCTTCCAAACCCTCTTCGCCATCAGCACACGAAACCACCTCATGACCGGCTCGCTCTAGTGCGCTAGCTAAAAAACGGCGCATACTATCATCATCTTCGGCTAATAATATCCGTGCCATAACCAATACTCTCCAAATTTATCCGAATCTGAATATTCGGTTTCTGGTGCTTATAGTCCACTAGGGAAGTAAAAACCTAGTGAACAAACCAAGCTTGACGCAGCATAATGATAAGAACATGCTGTTATGATGAATAAACGGTTAATACCCAATACGGATACAGAAAAAACTAACGAGCAAGCCGTTAAAATATTCAACCCTGCGGTTGAAGTTTATCAGCCTAGTTCTATCGAAAGCCCATTAATCTTCACTTTTCCACATTCAGGACGAATTTATCCTTTACAATTACTAGATCAGACCAACCTATCATTAACAGACATACGTCGTTCTGAGGATGCTTTCGTTGATCAGTTGTTTCCAAAGACAGCTTTACCTAAAGCCAGCTTTATTATCGCAAAGTTTCCTAGAGTTTGGGTTGACGCTAACCGTCACCCTAAAGATCTTGATCCTGAAATGTTTGAACAAGAAGCACTTATAACTAATAAATTACCTTCAAAAAACTTAGCTGCCGGTTTTGGGGTAATTCCAAAATTGGTTGCTCCCGGCTTGCCGATTTATTCGCAAAAACTTGCGCTAGATGAAGCCTTAAAGAGACTAGAAGGTACTCATACACCCTACCATCAGGCAATCGAACAGGCCATCGCCAAGGTCAAGCCCGTCTTCGGGTTCGTAATTATTGTTGATTGTCACTCAATGCCCAGTTCTAGTGTTGCTAATACACCCGATGGCACAGCCGATATTGTACTTGGCGATAGATATGAAAGTTCCTGCGATCCCAAAATTACCGATATTATGCAAGAATTATTTTACGAGAATAGTTTGAAAGTTGCTAAAAACCAACCCTATGCCGGTGGCTATAGCCTTTTGCGACATGGCCGGCCAATGGATAATGTCCACTCTATTCAAATAGAAATTTCTCGAAACCTTTATATGGATGAGGAGAATTTACAGAAAACCTCTGGTTTTATTGATTTACAATTAAAGCTGGAAAAATTCATGAAACAACTTGAGCTCTATGCAATGACATACTCTTCGATAGTGTGAGTTTGTATTATGATTATCTTCGTTTCATTTTGAAACACTTTTAGCAATGCTCTCTAAAAAAGATTGATAAACGCAACTTGTTTTCGCCTTTTTGGTGCACTAAAAAAGAACAACCTCAGAAAAAACTTTTGTTTTTCAATAGCCTATGGCTTTTCTCCTGTTTGGCACAGGGATTGCCTTTCTACTCAACCATAACAGCGGTAAACCCGTGAAATTGCAGGAGTAGCTTATGACAAATTCTATAGATATTTATGTGGGAAGCAGATTACGTCGCCGTCGCCGGTTATTAGGGCTTACTCAAGCCAACCTTGGTGAACAGGTTGGTATACGATTTCAACAAATTCAAAAGTATGAGTGTGCTGCTAATCGTATCAGCGCCAGTCGTTTGTTTGACCTGTCCGAAGCTTTGCATGTTCCGGTACAATACTTTTATGACGGCCTAAGCGACAAAGACGCGGCCAATGACAGCGATGTCTTGCCATCAGATGTGCTTTCACAGCGCGAGACCATGGAGTTGGTGCGGGCATATTACTCGTTAGGGGAAGAGCCTCGTCGTCGCTTGCTTGATCTCGCAAAAGCCATGACCGCTTCCAAATAAACCAACAGTAATTACCAAAAACCATTGGCGCAAAACAGATTAACCATTACCATTGCGCCAATGGAAGAGTTTTATAATTTTGCACACCGACTAGCCAATGCAGCTCAAAAGCCAGCCTTGAAATATTTTCGGCAGCGAGTGGAGGTGCAAAATAAACTTGGGCGTGGTGAATTTGACCCGGTGACATTAGCTGACCGGCAAGCAGAGCAAGCAATCCGGACGCTGATTGAAAGCCAATACCCCGACCATAATATTCGCGGTGAGGAATTTGGTGAAAAACAAACCGGATCCGAATGGAAATGGATAATAGATCCGATAGATGGCACCAGAGCATATATTAGCGGCTTGCCTGTATGGGGAGTGTTAATTGGTTTATACAATAATGGCCAACCGGTTTTGGGCGTTATGGATCAACCATTTACCAATGAGCGCTTTACCGGCTCTGCCAATGGTTCATTTTTATATCAAAATGGCCACAAAGCTCAAATTTCAACACGGTCTTGTTCAGCCTTAAGCAGTGCTACAATTTCCACCACCGATCCGTATTTGTTTAATCCTCAAGAACGTATTGTTTTTGAGACGATACGAGAAACCTCACGCTTGCAACGATACGGCCTTGATTGTTATGCTTATAGCATGTTGGCCATGGGCGGAATTGAT
The DNA here is from genome assembly GCA_021647805.1 of Robiginitomaculum sp. Classification (GTDB taxonomy): domain Bacteria; phylum Pseudomonadota; class Alphaproteobacteria; order Caulobacterales; family Maricaulaceae; genus Robiginitomaculum_B. The sequence goes on along the minus strand of JAKITZ010000008.1, from coordinate 12,978 downwards.
CTGGTAATAGAAAGCGGCCTGCAAGATTATGATATTGCCGCTTTAATTCCAATCATCGAAGCCGCCGGCGGGATAATCAGTAATTGGAGCGGCGGTTCAGCGGCAAAAGGCGGGCAAATACTTGCCAGTGGTGATTTGCAATTACACAAAAGTGCACTTGAAATATTACGGCCTGCGACCAAAGGCTAATCAAACACCAATTAGTTTAAATGCTTTTGCCATAAATTTATCGCGAATTTCATCTCGTTCCTGAAGAATTTCATGCAAGCTGTCTTGGTAAATTTCAAACTCGGCATTTGGAATTTCTTTACATGCCTGCCTTATAGCTTGGTTGCTAACTAAGGCTTCACGCTCGGCAATACCAAAATATACCGGTGTATCAATTTTACTAAAGCCATCTTGTTTTGCCAGCGATTTATACAAATTCAATGCTGCATGTAACCAGCCAATGGTCGGTCCGCCTAATTGTAACTTTGGTTCTTGCGTACAGCGCCGCAAATCTCGATCAAACCGAACAGGATCAGAGGTCAATACTTTTGCCGCTTCAGGATCTAATGCACCACCGCCGGAAACTCCCGGAGGTTGAAGTTTTTTTAAGCCAAGAGCAGAAAAAACTGCAACTAAAGCCCGCATGGAAAAGCTGTCCTCGGCAAAACCCAGCATTGGTGCCGCAGCAATCAGCTTTTCAAATTTCAGTTTTTTGCGCCGCAACACATCAACAGCAATCGCGCCGCCCATTGAGTGGCTCATCAAATAATGCGGACTTGGCATTTGCTCTTCGATCAATGGCCAAAGCGTTTCCATATCCATGGCAAAGTCGGAAAAATCACCAACGTATCCAAGTAACGGATCAGCCAGTAGTCGATCAGACAACCCCTGACCGCGATGGTCAATAACCGCCACAGTTAACCCTTTGGCGTTCATTTGCCGGATAAATTCGAAATATTTCTCAATATATTCAGTACGCCCCGGCGAAAATAAAATTGATCCCTTGGGCGTTCCGATAGCTGGACAAATTGCTGCTCGTAATTGCAAGCCATCATCAGATGAAAACCAAAAGGTCTTTAAGCCCTTAGGCGTTGGGTCATCATCAAGTTCAACTATTGGCGCCGGGTCAAGCATTGGCCGCTCGCAATCTTTTTGCCAGTTCTAACGCTGCACCCATTTCACCGGAAACCTTTAAGCGGCCAGAAAAAATTGCCGCCATTGGATCAAGATCACCTTTGATCAATTTTTGTAATGTTTTGATTTTAGTTTTGACCATGCAGTTTGCACGTTTATCAAAGCTTTTTGCGTGCTCAAAGGTTACCGGCGCAGATGTCGCGTCGGCAAACACTTTGCCATCATCACCAAAATCAAACAATACGGATTTACCGAAGGGCTCGATATCTTTGGCCGCCGCCTTGGCGCGACTAATAAAGTCTTGCATTGACGAATCCAGACTCATTCGCCGGACGCTTCTGGTGTAACGGGCTTCTTGAACCGTAATGTCATACGATCACTCTCACCGATGGCATCAAAAGCTGCGCGATCAAAATCAGGATATTCGGCTTTTTCCTCATCGTTTCTTGGAGAACGCTTAGATGGCGGCAATGTCCAAACGCCATAAGGGTGATCAGCGGTGTCTTTTGCATTGGCATTAATTTCAGAAGCCGCTTCAAATTCAAAACCGGCTTCTTCGGCTAAAGCTTTTACCATAGCCTCTTGTACATAACCGTTTCCAGCTTTAGCGCTTTGAACAGCACTTGATGGCAAGCGGTGCTCAATCACACATAACACACCACCGGGCTTTAAGCTGGCATAAAAGTCGTCAAAGGCTTTTTCCGCTATTCCTCTAGACATCCATGAATGAACATTGCGAAATGTTAAAACTGCATCTTGGCTATTCTCGTCGGCAAAACCAGCTGATGTTGCGCTTAATGGAGCATAGTCTATTTCGCCAAATAAATCTTTATCTTCAAACTGGGCTAAATAACGCTGTAATAAATTTGCCATGCCTTCTGAAATTTCTGGATCAAGAATAACTGCGTTAAATTTTCCGCCATTTGCATTGACCCACGGTACCAATATCTGACTATACCAACCACCACCGGGCCAAATTTCAGAAATATTACTGCTCGGATCAACGCCGCAAAATTCCAATGTTGCCGCCGGGTTACGAAAAACATCACGGGCTTTGGCATCATCTGTTCGCCAATCACCGGACACATTGCTTTGCAATAACTTCATATCAGGGCCTGATGCCACCACTTCTGGAGTGGCGGCTTCTGAAACGTCCTCTTTAGCAACGGGTTCGGAATTACAAGCAAACAATGCCAAGCTGGCAATTACTGGAAGACTATATTTAATCATTGAAACAAACCTTATAAAAAAATTGACAGCCTTTGGTAGTAGGTTGCGCTCACGGTGACAAGTCTTTGAGCGAATACTTGCCCTTGAAATTTTGTTTGTCGATACCCAAATAATCATCACAGGAACGCTGCTTGTTCAGGTTTCTGTTTTGCTGCGCGATCGTTTGATGCGCGGCATCCGGTAAACAAACGGAGCCGGAAAAAATAAACTCTGTTAATTGTTGCTCAACAGGAGAACAAAATGCAAAATTTTGATTTTAGCCCACTTTATCGCACCTTGGTTGGTTTTGACCGAGTGGCGGATATGATAGATCAGGCCGCACGCGCCGAGCCATCATCACAAGGTTATCCACCATACAATATTGAACAGCTTGACGAAAACACCTATCGAATTGAGCTGGCTGTTGCCGGTTTTGACGAAAACGATTTAAATATCGAGGTTCGCGAGGGCGTTTTGATGGTTTCAGGTGGTAAACAACAACAAGAAGACAGCCGAGAGTTTTTACATCGAGGGATCGCCACAAGGTCTTTTGAGCGGCGTTTCCAATTGGCGGATTACGTACAAGTAACCGGCGCTGATCTTAAAAACGGAATGTTGCTGATCGAGTTAAACCGCGAGCTGCCAGAAGCAATGAAGCCTCGCACCATTGAGATCGGCCGATCAAAACCTACTAAATTACGGCGATTATCAACAAAAACAAAAACCAATTAGAGCATTTCCAGTAAAAGTGGGAACCGGTTTTACGGTAAGGAAATGCGACATAACAAAAGTTAAACCCCACTAAAACCCTAAATTAAAGGCGGTTGCGACTTTCGTGACCGCCTTTTTTATTGCAACCCTAATTCGGCACAATGTTTCGCGCCAGCATCACCACCGTCACCGGTAAGTTTTTGGTTCAGTACCGTATGTATTGCCGCCGATAATCGAACGACTTGCGTGGCATCATCTCGTGTTGGATTGTTTTGTGGTCTTGATATTACACATAATGCTTCGCCAAACTTTGTTACCAAATCATAGCCAAAGGTTTGGCCTTGCCCCTTAAAGTCGTGCGCTAAGCCAAAAACTTTCTCGGTGGCAATCGCCCATGCTTCATCTGATTCTGGCTGAAGTACGTTTTTTGCAAATTCCAATAAGCGTGTCGCGTCTTTACAGGCATCTTTAGCGTATTCCTCGCCCATCTCGGCCAAAGCCGCCGCCGCTATATCGGCCATGTCAGCTAATTCGTCAGGTAGTTCAAAATCATCATCATCAAACATAAAATCAGCCTTAATTGTTCGGGCAGTAATTTACCTATTTTGTGCTGGTAAGTTTAATAAGTCCTGAATGAAAGCCCATTGTACTGTTAATATGAGGCCGCTTATTTAATTTCTGGAAGCTTCTTTGCCCGATCTTGATCAAGATATTTGACCGATATTGGCTTTTGCTCGGCATCTAACTCAATAAACAAAGGGTTGCCGGTGGGGATTTCAATTTCAACAATTCTTTCATCGGCAACTGAAAACAAATACTTAAGCAAAGCCCGCAATGAGTTGCCATGCGCCGATATAAGCAGGTTTTGCCCGATTGCCAGTTTTGGCTCTATCGCAGTCTGATAATATGGCAGAACCCGCTCTAGTGTAGTTTTCAAAGATTCTGTATTTGGTAAAACATCACGAGACAGCCCCGCATACCTACGATCACGACACGGGTTTATTGGGTCGTCCCATTTCATTTCAGGTGGCGGAATATCATACGAACGTCGCCAAATATGAACCTGCTCCTTGCCATGTTTTTTCATGGTTTCGGCCTTATCAAGTCCGGTTAAGCCACCATAATGACGCTCATTAAGCCGGTAATCTTTGGTAATAGGTAGCCACGTTCGCTCCATTTCACTTAACGCAAGCCAAAGAGTGCGAATAGCTCTTGTTTGCATAGAGCTGTAAGCTTGATCAAATTCAATTCCGCTGGCCGCCAAAAGCTTTCCGGCTTTAGTGGCCTCTGCTTCGCCCTTGGGGGTTAGATCAACATCAACCCAGCCGGTAAAACGGTTGGCTAAATTCCATTCACTTTGACCGTGACGGATAAGAACAAGTACTGACATCAAATTTTCCTAGCAGTTATTTTTGTTATCCAGCAACTTATCCAAAAACCGGTTCCCACTTTTTGGGTCGATGGAATAAAGAATCGAATAATTAGTAATTTCAAGCTTGCGCCTTAGGCTGTCAATCGGCAAAATCAACAAGTCTCAAATTCTGAAAGCATAACCAGTATGATCCTACCAAAGTCGCAAATACAACCCAACACTCTAGAATTTGAAACCGAAGCCCTAATCAAACCTACTGGCTTTCGTGAATATGATGCCAGATGGTGGTTTGGCAGAGCCGGTTCCGAGCGACCACCGGAGATTAACTTGCTTGGAATTCAGGCACTTGGCCTTGGGCTTGGTACTTTAATTCACGAATTAGGAAAGCCACCAAAAATAGCTGTTGGGCATGATTACCGCTCATATTCAACATCGATCAAACAGGCGCTTATTGTTGGCCTCATGAGTGCTGGCATAAAGGTTCATGATATTGGTCTGGCCTTATCGCCGACCGCCTATTTTGCCCAGTTCGACCTTGATCTGGGGTGCGTAGCCATGGTTACCGCCAGCCATAATGAAAATGGTTGGACTGGTGTAAAAATGGGTGTTGAGAAACCTTTGACCTTTGGGCCTGAAGAAATGGGACGACTTAAAGAGATTGTACTTGGTGCAAACGGTATCATTAGAGATGGAGGAGCTTATGTGTTGGAAGAGGGTGTTAGGAAACGTTACTTGGCTGATTTATCGGCAAACACCAAAATTAAACGCCCGCTAAAAGTTGTGGTGGCATGTGGTAATGGAACCGCAGCAGCATTTGCTGAAAAAGCCTTACAAGCTGTCGGTGTGGAAGTCATTGCAATGGATTGCACACTTGATCACAGATTTCCCAAATATAACCCCAATCCCGAAGACATGAAAATGCTGCATGCAATGGCGAGCAGAGTTAAGGAAACTGGTGCTGATTTGGCTCTTGGTTTTGATGGCGATGGTGATCGTTGTGGGGTTGTTGATAATACCGGCGAGGAAATATTCGCTGATAAAGTCGGGGTGATGTTAGCGCGTGACCTATCAGAGCAATTCAAAAATGCCGTATTTGTCGCTGATGTAAAGTCCACCGGCATTTATGCTAACGACCCGGTGTTAAAGGCTAATGGTGCAAAAACCGACTATTGGAAAACTGGACACTCTTATATTAAACGGCGAACCTCAGAACTTGGCGCAATTGCTGGTTTTGAGAAGTCAGGGCATTACTTCTTCCGACCGCCAATTGGTAGAGGTTATGATGATGGTCTGGTGACAGCGATCGCTATATTGTCGATGCTTGATCGTAATCCCGATAAATCTATGGCTGACCTAAAGAACGATCTACCGAAAACTTGGCTTTCCCCCTCAATGTCACCGGCTTGTGCTGATGAAGAAAAATATCAAGTTGTGGAAAAAATAGTTACTGAAATTGAAACAAAGTTTGCGTCAGAAGAGAAAGTTCTAAAGCAAAAAATTGTTTCAGTGGTTACGGTAAATGGCGTTAGGTTTACTCTTGAAGATGGCACTTGGGGGCTGATCAGAGCCTCTTCAAATACACCTAACTTGGTGGTGGTGGTTGAAAGCCCAGTTTGTCATGAAAGCATGGTGGCAATGTTTCGTTTTATAGAAAAAACACTATCTGCTTACCCTCAGGTCGGGGCTTTTGATCAAAAAATATAGCTATACTCAAAATACTGAATTAAACAGTATTTTGAGTATAGCTTATCTTCTGGATCCATCAACTTATCTAAAAACCGGTTCCCACTTTTTGGGTCGATGGAATGTAATGTTCAATGTTTGTTAGTCAAAAAACAATATATATCGCCAATCGCAAGAAATTGTGATACAGTTTGTTTGTTAGCGTGAGATAATTTAAGTAATGTTTGGTTTATGCTAACCGACGGAAAGTTTGCGGGTGTGCGTTATACAGAAGGCGCCTTCATCGAGTGGGGTCATATATTATAATATAATAAATAAAGCTGCTAAAATGTCGGTTTTAGGTGCTTGATTTAATCACTGGAGACCAAATATGGTTGATCTTGACGCTTATATTGCTGCTCATAAATTTGGCCTTGGCGCTAGGTATGACGAAGCATCTAATATCGGAGCAGACCCGCAAGCCTGGCTGCAAGCACAGTTAGCTTCGATTTCCTCCACCTTAGATGAATACAATCTACCTTCCTCACAAGAGGGTATCGAGCTGTTTTACCATTATCTTGAAACCAGACGCGCTGAACGAGCAAACGAGCAACCAATTGCCTCTGCTTCGGTAAACCCTAAACAACGGATTGATAAATTTTTCCAAGAATATGAGCGAATGCTTAGAGAAGAAGAGCTTATTGAAGATAATGGTGTTCGTGGATCAAGCCTGCAAACAGCTAGTAATGTTCACCTAAAAAAATACGTCGATAATCTATCGCGCCCAGCCAGTGACAAGACCTCCAAAGAGTTACGGCAAGATATGCTTGCCATGTTTTACTCTGAAGTTGGGGTTCGCACGGTACATGCGATACTGACTCCAGCTTCATTTCGCGAAGCCTTGGTTCGGTTTTGGAGCGATCATTTTAGCGTTTATGCACAAAAATCATTGTTAATGTTGGTAACCGCCGGAGCTATGGAAAGAGAGGCTATCAGGCCGCATATAACCGGGAAATTTACCGATATGTTGATCGCAGTGGAAACTCATCCGGCTATGTTGATTTATCTCGATAACTGGATTTCGATCGGCCCTAATTCCTATGTAGGTCAAAATTTCGGCTTTGGCTTAAACGAAAATCTCGCAAGAGAAATAATGGAACTGCACACCTTGGGGGTTAATGGTGGTTATAGCCAAAATGACATTGTTGGCTTTGCCAAAGCGATCACCGGCTGGACTATTGGCAATCCAAATATTCAGCCAGAGCAATTAGGTGATTTTATTTTTGAACCATTGTTTCATGAACCCGGTTCAGTAAATGTTATGAACAAAGAGTATTTGGGAACAGGTCAGGATCAAGGGCTTGAGATTCTAGCCGATTTTGCGTCCAATGCCGCAACCGCCAATTTTATTGCTGGTAAATTGGCTCGACATTTTCATTCTGATAACCCGCCGCAAAGCCTAATTGATCGTCTTGAGTTAGCATTTACATCCTCTGATGGTGACCTGGGCGTAGTTAGTGCAACCTTGGTTACCTCTCCTGAAATGTGGGACGGAACTTTTGCCAAGCTGCGTAATTCCGAAGAGTTTGTCATTGCCACTTTGCGAGCTTTTGGCGTCGATACATTAACACCAGGTCAGTTGGTGTTCGTTTTTGATGCCGTGGGTCAGGTTCCCTTTGGTCATCACGCGCCAGATGGTTGGCCAAAAGAAGAATCCAGCTGGGCTAGCTCTTCAATCAGTTCTGCGAAAATCAATTATTCTGATTTATTATCCGGATTTGTTGCCGGACTACCAGAACCATCAGCAATGGCAACAAATATTTTAGGTGGTAGGCTTTCAGTTTCCAGCGCGGACGGCATTTCAAACGCCTCAAGTGTAAAACAGGGGTATACATTAATGATGATGTCCCCAGAGTTTCAAAGGAGATAGGCAAATGAGTTGTTCATATCGTTTTGATCCGACACGTCGCGGCTTACTTTTGGGAGCCGCTGGCGGATTAGCCTTAGCTGGAACTAACAGCCGGGCGGCATTTTCAACTACTCCATCAGAAAAAAAATTGATTGCAGTAATATTGCACGGTGGCATGGACGGCCTAAACGTTGTTGTCCCTGCCTATAGTGATGATTATTACGCCGCTAGAGCAACCATTGCCATTCCTCCTGCTGGCGAGCCAAATGGTGTTATCAATCTGACCGACGGTTTTGGTATGCACCCTTCAATGCCGGGGTTCGCGCATTTTTACCTCAAAGGCCAAATGGTGATAATGCACGCCACTTCGGCTCCTTACGATAAGCGATCACATTTTGACGGGCAAAATGTTTTAGAAAACGGTACTGACCAGCCATTAGGTGAAAACACTGGTTGGTTAAATCGGGCTTTGGGTGTTGCTCCTGCACTGCCAAGTGCCTTAGGGATTGGTTCAACCGTCACTTTGGTACTAAAGGGTCAAAACAGCATTGCTACTTGGGCCGAACCAAAATTAGCCGAAGCTAGCACAGACACGATTGCTAAAACTATGGCTCTTTATGGATCCGATCCGGTTTTACAAGCGGCCTTGCAAGGCTCTATAGACATTGGAAATGTAATTGGTGATTTAAATAATTTAGGTACTGGGTTTGAATTTGATGCCAGAGCTGCTGGTAAAATCATGTCAGCTGACGGTGGTCCCGGAGCTTGCGCTCTATCCTATGGCGGGTGGGATACTCATGCCAATCAGGGCGGTAGCTCTGGACAGCTGGCTAATAACTTGGCCAACCTTGACCGCGCCATGGTGGCTTTGCGTGAGGAGCTTGGTGACAAATGGAAAGACACTGTTGTCGTAATTGCTACTGAATTTGGTCGTACTTTTGCAGAGAACGGCACTGGTGGTACTGATCATGGTATTGGCGGGGTTAGCTTTTTATTAGGTGGCGGAGTAAAGGGTAGGCGGTTTATTGGCGATTGGCCGGGTATTGCTCCAAACCAACTTAATTTGGGACGGGAATTGTATCCAGCCAATGACCTAAGAGCCTTGCTCAAAGGAATGTTCCGCGATCATTGGGGTATATCCAAATCAGACCTGGATAATATAGTGTTTCCAAATAGCGCTAATGTGCCAGCAATGACAAATTTGTTTCGGTGATATATTTAATTCTTGACCACGCGCAAACACTTGCCGTCTAGTGTCTTTTAATACGCACAATAAAGAAAACTTTATAAAATGACCCCAACACCACAAATTCGATTGAATCCTGATCTAAACCCTAGTGATTACGTTGATGAATATGCCAAAAACGGCGTCGTAAGAGTGCCTGACATTTTTGAACCAGAAACAGCAGAAGCGATGTTTTCAGTTTTAGCTGAAAAGACACCGTGGAGGTTAGTTTATTCAAATGATAAAGGCAAAGAGGTGCTGCTAACAGAAAAAGAACTTCAAGCAATGGGGGGAGAAGCTTTTAATAAGCTGTTACAAGGATTGTATGAGCGGGCAAGAGATCGTTTTGCCTATATTTATCGCGTCTATCCAATGCTTGATGCTTATCTGGCAGGGTGGGATCCGGGTCATCCTTTGCATTCACTTTTAGAATTTTTAAATTCAGCACCATACTTAAATTTTGTTCGAGAAATCACCGCAGAATCTAGTGTTATTAAGGTTGATGCGCAGGCAACTTTATATAATTCAGGTCATTTTTTAACTTCTCATGATGATAGCGGTGATGAAAAAGAGCGGCGAGCTGCTTATACTTTAGGTTTTTCAAGAGGCTGGAAACCTGATTGGGGTGGAGCCTTAGTTTTTTATGATGAAGAAGATGCAAATAAAATTATCAACAGCTTGCTACCAGGGTGGAATGTCTTGTCACTATTCAAAGTACCAAGGCCGCATACTGTAAATTACGTCACGCCTTTTGCCGGGGCCGGTCGCTATTCAATTACTGGTTGGCTAAGAGACGACCTTGCCAAAAACTAAAGTTTAAATAAGCTTGAGTCTCAGATCCTAGGGCTTTGAACAATCCAAAGTCGGGTTCATACGATAGGTTTGCATGTATTCTTGCATTGAAATATCTAATACTTTCAATAGCTCAACATCAAACATCAAAGTTTCATCGGGGCCAATTGAGCCGCCGGGAGTTCCTGTGCTACCATAAGCTAGCTCTGGCGGAATGGTTAGCTGCCATTTATCACCGGGACGCATCATTGCCAAAGCCTCAACCCAACCGGCAATTACACCATTGGAAGGAAATGCTGTTGGTAAATTGCGGCTGTAAGAGCTATCGAACTCTTCACCAGAGGTAAATGTGCCACGGTAATGAACGCAAACGATTTGTCCGGGTGTTGGGCTAATTCCGTCTTCGGGGCCAGATGCTAAGACTTTGTACTGCAAGCCGCTTTCGGCTGTCATTGGTTTTTTGTCCGATGCACTTTGCCCACAAGCAGCCAATAGCGCACTTGCTGCAATTACCGTAATAGTCTTTTTCATCAATTTAACACCTTTTTGCCAAGCTAGAAACGGCTGTTCGATTACAGAGCGTTTTATAATCACCCACAGACCTTAAGCAAGTCCGCGATGTAAATCAATACGGCGCATCGCCTTACCAGGTAATTGTGACAAGCTACCAAGCGGCATAATCTCCGCCCATTTTCGTAACCTGTATCCATAGCTTGGAATTAATGCGGCAAGAGCGCTATTACCAACAAATCCTGCATTAACCATGCGGCTTTTATTGGCCAAAGAGGTTTTGAAGCGGTAATTTCCAGTTCCCAGATCAATTTCCCGGATATTAGTTTCTGCCAAATGCTCGATCATTTTTTCAAACAAAACCAACCCCGGAGAATATTTGGCAAATTCGGGGCTATAAGCAATAAACCATGAATGCAGAACATCGCTCTCGCCAAGACAATAATTAGCCGCGATCAATTGATCGCCAGCATACAGGGCAAACAATACCCCGCCAAATTCACCTGATTTGCCATTCTCGAACAAGTTTTGCACCAAATCACGTGTCCAGTTACTGGCAAAAACGTCTGGGTTTCTGGTTTTTCTATACTGGCTTCGCTTCCAGTTTAATAATTGATCGAACACCTTTTGATCTTTTGAGTGAGTTTTTAACCGCAATTCACCAAAATCTTTTACCAGCTTTCTGACACGCTTTTCTGCCCGATAATTTGCAGATGAACCGCGCTGTTTTCTTTGCTGCAAATATGCGTCCCAGCCGTTTGAAATATCTATGATGTGTGATCGCTGCTCGACCCAAGCATAAGAAGAAAAACAAGCTTGCGTCTTTGGAATATACGAAAAATCAAACCGCTTTACGTTTATCTGTTGCATGATTTGCTGAAAATCCACTCGATAATCTGAGTTAGCAATTATTCCATGATAATCGCTCAAAGCACCACCCACAGGTAAGGCAAGGCCGGTTTGTAATTGTTGATACGGTAAAAACCCGGCAATACGGCCATTGTCTTGTAATAAGACAGCCACTTTTACGTCATTGCGAACTAGAGCCACCTGCTTGACCCAATGATCAGAGAAATACGGACTGCACAAAACCTCTTGGCCTTGGCGTAAAGAACGCCATAAATCGCGCTCACTCGTGCCCAGCTCGTCCACACTTATAAGTTCCGCTTTACTCATCAAGCACCCGCCAACAATAATCAAGCAGATGATAGTCGCGTAGTTTTAAGAAACTGGTGGCGAGGTTGTTAAAATTTGAATTATTCGAGAGAAGCCCTATTACAACCAGCGACGGGTTTTTTGCGTAAACTTAAGGTATTCATCACCGAACTCTCTGGTCAAATATGCCTCTTCCCCAGCAATTACATAGCGGTTCATAATCACAATCAATGGAACCAGTAAAACAATCACTAAGCCAGAGCCGAGCAAGACCCCAACACCTGAGTAGATCAAAGCCATGCCGGCATACATAGGATTACGCGAAAACCTATATGGCCCGCCAATTAGTAATTTACTATCTGAAGTCCATGGAAGCATTGAGGTTTTAGCAGCTAAGAATGGTAACATTGACCAAGCGCTCAGCAAGAAACCAAACGCCGCCAAAACCAGTCCTAAAATATCGGTTATTTTGGCTTGTTCAAAAACAAGAAAACCCAAGCGGCTACCGATCAACCAGCCAGCAATGCCGCAAAGAAAAAATATCAATGGCGGCGGAAAACGAATACCGGGATTGTCTTGTTTTTCCACTATATAATTAAGCCTTTTGAAACTTCACAAGCGTCGTGTTCGGCAACAAAATGCTGTGGTGAGACCTCGACCAATTGTGGGCGGTATTGTATTTCGTCTTTCCCGCCTTTGATTTTTGAGGCCATAAACTGCAAGCCAGCCCGTGTATCCATTGGCGAGGGTAGTTCCCCCACTAAATCCACACCTTTGCGATTACGTTCAGTTTTTGGATCAGGGATCGGTACTGCCGATATTAAAGCCTTAGTATACGGGTGACGGGTGTCATCATAAATTGTATCGCGATCAGCCAGCTCAACAATTCTGCCCATATATAGCACCATTACCCTATGAGATATTTCGCGCACTACCGCTAGGTCATGACTAATGAAGATCATCGACATTCCAGTATCTTTTTGCAAAGAAGCCAGTAATTTAATGACCTGTGCTTGTACCGAAACATCCAATGCCGAGACCGCCTCATCACAAATTACCAGCTTTGGATTGCCGATCATCGCCCTAGCAATGCCAACACGTTGGTTTTGCCCGCCGGACAGCTCGTGCGGATAACGGTTAATCATGGCCGTATCCAGATCAACCCGCACCATGGCTTCGCGCACAGCCGCCATACGGCCAGCACGGTCCATATCCGGGCGAAAGGTCTTTAATGGCTCGGCAATAGATTGACCAATGGTCATGCGCGGATCAAGGGAGGCCAGCGGATCCTGAAAGACGAACTGTAAATCC